>JAFUEG010000293.1 GCA_017464045.1 Lachnospiraceae bacterium | reverse complement strand
AGCGGTGTTATCTGAAAGGACTGTCCAAAAGACATAGTAGCAAGCTCAACCTCACCTACATTTTCAAGTTTATGAAATATAGAACCCGCTTCCCCGGGAAGGTCAACACCCGTCTTTTCGAAGAGTCCAAGCTTTTCCATATTTTTATAAAAATTTTCTGCACCGACTCTGGCACCAACCTCCATAAATACCGGATTACAGGAATTCATAATTCCCTGCTTAAAGGTCTCTGCGCCGTGGCCAACGGTTTTGTGACATTTTATTCTTCTGTCCCCAACAAGCTTATAGCCCGGACAGTAAAATGTATCGTCTATACTTACAACCCCTTCCTCAAATGCAGAGGTTGCTGTTACTATCTTAAAAGTTGAACCCGGTTCATAGGTGTCATTTATGCAAAAATTTCTCCACATATTATTTAAATCATCCTGAGTCACATCTGTTTCGTCAATATCATCCCTGTTATAAGTAAAGGGTTCATTCAGATTATATTCGGGTACATCCGCCATACCGTAAATCTCACCGTTTTGCGGGTTCATAACTATGATGCAGACTCTGTTAGCATTTTTTTCCTGCATAACCTTCATGGCTGCCTGTTCAATATACATCTGTATATTTACATCCAGAGTAAGTACAAGATTATTTCCGGGTATAGGTTCCACTCTTTCCTCTGCTGCACCGGGAATTTCTATCCCCTTAGCATCTGTAAGTGTATTTATACTTCCGTTCGTGCCCATAAGCGTTTCATCATAAAAAACCTCTATACCAACAATTCCCTGATTATCAGCTCCGGTAAAACCTATAACCTTTGATGCGAGCTCAGAATAAGGATAGTACCTTTTGTAATCATCGTCAATCATTACACCATCAAGGTCAAGGTCGCGGATTTCATCTGCAATCTCTTTTTCGACATTGCTTTTAATTTTCTCCCTCGACGAAACCTTTTCGACCTTTTTCCTTATAACAGACTCGTCCATGTCAAGCCTTTCAGACAGTTCTTTTATAACCGTCTCTTCATCCGTTATCTGGCTATGTATGACCGAAATCGAGCAGACCGCCTTATTGCCGGCGATTACCACTCCGTTTCTGTCATATATTAGACCTCGTGGTGCTTTTATGCTTCTTTCTCTCTCCTGTAATGCAACTGCTTTATCTCCGTAATATTTAGATTTAAAGACCATTATATAAAAAAGTCTCACAACCATTACTGAAACCATAAGCATTGCAATCACAAAAAATTGTAATAATCTTAGCTTGTTATGATGTGTAAAAACATTCATACACATACACCGGATTTTTTCTTTATTTAATTTTATTTATATTTACCGGTTTGTATAACCTGTAAAATCAAATTATTGAGTTTCTTCCGGGAGAATTTCCTCTGTTGCTGCCTCTCCCTGATTATCTGTATTTCCGTCAGAATTTACATCTTGCGCATTGTCATCAGACTGAGTCGGATTATTTTCTTCAACATATGGATTTTCATTTCCACCTGCAACATCATTTTCCGGCACTTCTCCTTCATAAATTGAGGTTGCCGGTTCATCTTCAGCATCTATCAGATCAAGGTCATAATTGTCATTTGTTTTATATATATTCATATAAGGAAAAAGTTCAGTAGCTATATCTGCAAATATAAATGATGAAGCAGCACTTGAACCCTGATCTTCAACATTTGGTTCATCAACAACCACATACACAACAACCTGTGGATTATCAATAGGCGCAAAGCCTATAAATGAGATAATATATTTTCCGTTACCACGAGGAAGCTTTTCTGCTGTTCCTGTCTTTCCACCTATTTCATAACCTTCAACTGATGCTCTTTTACCTGTTCCGTTTTCTACAACTCCAAAAAGTTCCTCTCTCATAATAGCAGAGGTCTCTTCAGAGATAGTCTTTCTAACTAAAACATTATCAAGGTTATCAATTATATTTCCATTATCATCCTCTATTCTTTGAACAACACTAGGCTGATAATAATATCCACCATTAATTACCGAGCAAAATGCAGTTCCTATCTGCATCATTGAAGTACAAACACCCTGCCCAAATGAAGATGTTGCAAGTTCCGTCACGTGAAGATTATCCGCATGATAAACAATTGTACTAAGTCCCGCACTTGATGGTTCGCCCGGAAGGTCAACATTTGTTCTTTGTCCAAATCCGAAAAGCACCTGATATTTATCAAATTTTTCAGCTCCTTCTCTTGCAGATATCTGCATGAGGGCATCATTACATGAATTTGCAAGTGCTCCCGCTACATCAACCATTCCATGTCCACCATATTTGTATGCATGACACTTTATATAAAATATATCCTTTTGTTCACCACCATCACAGTAAAATGTATCTTCCGGTTTAATTATACCCTCCTCCAACGCGCCTGAAATTGTAAATGTCTTATATGTTGAACCCGGCTCAAACACATCACTTACAACAAAATTTCTCCATACCTCATTTAAAGCATTTACCCTGTCCTCATCTGAACAGTTTTGTTCAAAATCCTCAAAACTTGTATAAGGTGAATCAGGAGCAATATTATCAAACTGATATCTGACAGCCTCGAGATTTTGCGCGTCATTTGGGTCAAACGAATGCGAATTGTAAAGAGCAAGTATATTGCATGTATTTGGATCCATAACAATCACAGATACATTTTTTGCTCCTTCGGTCGCCATATATTCATCAACCTTTTCCTGTATTATCTTTTGAATATTTGCATCTATGCTTGTAACAAGATTATACCCATTTACCGGAGATTCTATAGTATCGGTTAAACCATATTCTTCATTTAGATATGTATATTCCCTTCCGTTTGAACCATTTAACTCATCATTGTAATACTGTTCAATACCATACTGTCCTACATTTCCGCTTACCGTGTAGCCAAGCAGATGACATGCAAGATTACCATTTGGATAAACTCTTATATATTCTTCCTCAAAATATACTCCTCTTACATTTTGTCCATCATCTGTTTTGCAAAACTCCTGAAAACTTTTTACAAGCTCATAATCCTGTTTTTTCTTTGTGACCTTATAATAAGAATTTGCATCAGATAAAGCATCTGCCAGCTCTGCATCAGTAAATCCGAAATACTCTTTTAATGCACTTGTTGTTGCCTGATAATATTTATCCTTTTCCAATATATTTTTGGGTTCAAGAATTATATTATAAACCTTTTTACTTGTAGCAAGCACCGTTCCGTTTGAATCGACTATATCCCCTCGCTTATAAGGTATGACCGTACTTGAATATCCTTGCTGTGCAAGGACTTTTTGCTCATATTCCGAACCTTTTTTTAGATTTATTTTGATCATATTACTTATAAGCACAGCAAAAGCTGCCAGTGCTACAACAATAACAACCAGCAGTCTTTTTTTCATTCTCGCTAAAAATTTATAATTTTTTTTCTTTTTTTTACTTTGATTACTTTGAGTCACAGTAACCACCTCATGTGTAATAATCTGATTACCTGATATTTATACAGAACTTTTCACATATATGCCTGATTATTCGAGTATATAATGAACATCTATTCCGGTATATCCTGGTACTGTTTTACATAGTCTTCATTTGCACTTTCATAATATACAATCTGTCCTTTTTTCGCATAAACCATGCCAAGCTCACTAGTAGCTACATTATATATATCATCAAGACTATACATGCTCTCAAGTGAAAGTTTCAATGCTGCATTATCATCTTCTATAGTTTCAAGTTCGCTCTCCAAAGCATTAATATTACTCTTTTTTTCATTTATCGAAGCTTCCATGTGAAGCATAAGCACACATGCAGCTATTACAATTAATACAGAAGTCATAACAAACATTGTATATCTCATATCAAATGCAAGTGCCTTGTCAGCCTTTGCAGAAATTTTCTTTTGCTTTTCAGCTGCAGTCCTTTTCTGAGGAGACCTATCCGGTGTTCTTTGAGGATTTCTCTGTGGTCTTCTTCTCGGTTCCTCAGTATATACAGGTACCTCTCTTACTTTTCTAACTGTACTTCCATCAATATAATACCTTTCTCTTACTCTTTCACTCATAACTAACTCTCTCCCTAAATTAAAATGCTTCATTTTCAGGTTCGTTCAAACACTCTAAGTTTTGAACTCTTTGCTCTTTTGTTTTCAGCTACCTCTTCTTCAGAAGGAACAATCGGTTTTCTTGTTATAATCCTTCCTGTTGGTTTTTTCCCACATACACATACCGGAAAATCCGGAGGGCAGGTACATGGATTCATATTTTTTTTAAATATATTTTTAACAATTCTATCCTCTAAGGAATGAAATGTTATAATCGAAAGTCTTCCGTTTGGATTTAAAAGTTCTATCATTGTATCTAACGAATTTTCCAAAACCATAAGTTCCTGATTAAGTTCAATTCTGATTGCCTGAAAAGTTTTCTTGGATGGATGACCGCCATGTTCTCTCATCTTTGCAGGAATAGCAGCCTTGATAATTTCGTTCAATTCACCGGTCGTCTCTATAGCTTTCTCACTTCTTGCTTTTACAATATGCTTAGCAATATTCTTAGCAAACTGTTCCTCACCATAGTCTTTTATAACTCTGAAAAGTTCCATTTCCGAGTAATCATTT
>JAFUEG010000292.1 GCA_017464045.1 Lachnospiraceae bacterium | reverse complement strand
TATTATTTTTGGAGGAATATAATGAGAAGAATTATTACTCTTGCAGTTCTCATAATAATAAACTTCACATTACAGTCAACAATCTTTGGGTTTCATAATATTAACTGTATTACACCAAACCTTCTCCTTATACTTACCATGTCTTTTGGCCTTATGAGAGGAAGAAAAGAAGGACTTTTGGTTGGTTTTTTCTGTGGATTTATGGTTGATTGCTTTATATCAAATATCATGGGTCCATTTATGTTTTTATATATGATTATCGGATATGTAAATGGCTTTTTTCATAAGAATTATATGATTGAGGATGTTTTACTGCCTTTGATAGTTGTAATAGTTGATGATATTGTGTTTAATTTTTCAGTTTATATTATATATTTTCTTCTTCATAGAAGACTTGAACTTTCGGATTATTTTCTAAATATTATTATTCCGGAAGCACTTGTAACTGCTTTGCTTACAGTTATAATTTATAAATTTTATGTTGTGGTAAACAGACACCTTAAAGAGAAAGACAGAGGTAAGGAAGCTAAATGATTCGTGAAATATTATCTTCCATAAAAGAAATTATATTAGATTATATAAAACACAGGCTTTTTCCGGTCACAGTCGTTGTGATTGTAATTTTATCCATACTTATACACCGCCTTTTTGTTCTCCAAATAATTGAAGGACAGGAGCATATGGATAATTTTATATACAAGTCTGAAAAAACTCTTAATATTGATTCGGTTCGCGGAAATATTTATGACAGAAACGGAAAACTTTTGGCATATAATGAACTTTCTTATTCTGTTATTTATGGAAATGATCCTAATATTGCAAATAAAGCTGAAGAACTTGACATGTCGGAAAATGATCTAAAAAATCAAATTATTTACAAAACAGTTAAAATACTTGAAGAAAACGGAGATGAACTTTATGTAGATTTCCCTATAGAGCTTACTGATACAGGTGAATACAAATTTACAGTTAGGGATACTCAGTTAAAAAATTTCAAGAAAAACGTTTATTCTGCAACAAATTTTGATGATCTTGAAGAAAATCAAAAAAATGCTACCGCAAAAGATATAGTGGATTTTTTATGTAATGACAGATTTGAAATTTCAGACATATATACCAAAGAAGAGACCATGAAGATTCTTTCATGCAGATATAAGTTATGGCTTAACAGATATCAACAATATGTGCCTGTAACAATTGCGTACGATATAAGTGAGCAAAGTAATGCTGCTATAACCGAATACGGAGATGAGCTTCTTGGTATGGATGTAAGTGTAAAATCGCTTCGAAGGTATAATGATGCAGTTTACTTTGCACATATTATAGGTTATGTTGGACGAATCTCAAATGAAGAACTTACTGAATACAACAAAAATCTTCCGGATGATAAAAAATATGTCGGTGATGAGATTGTAGGAAAAACAGGTATAGAGCAGTATTGTGAGTTGGATTTAAGAGGCGAGTCCGGATATGAAACTATGTATGTTGATAATCTTGGAAAGGTTATTGAAACCATAGATTCAAAATCAGCAGAGGCCGGAAATGATGTATACCTTACAATAGATGCCGATTTACAAAAATATTGCTATGATACACTTGAAAAAGAGATTGCATCAATTATTCTTGCAAACCTTGCACCTGTTTCCTCTGTTGAGGAGAGAGAGAACGCTAAAATACCAATAACTGATGTCTATTTCGGACTATTTAATAATAATTATCTTTCTATTGATGCGATGACAAGGTCTGATGCTTCAGATTTGGAAAAAGATATTTATATCAGATTTGATTCAAGAAAAAGTAAAACTTTATCAGATATTAATGATATCCTTACAAAGGATTTTACAATTCTTTCTGATTTATCTGAAGAATATCAGGATTATATGGAATATATATGTGAGCTGCTAAGCAAAAATGATGTATTTGATACATCTCTTATAGCTATTGATGATCCTGAATTTATAAAGTATACCAATAATCAGATTTCATTAGAAGAATATCTCAAATATGCTATAAGCATTGAAGCTATAGATATTTCATTACTTGAAGCAGCAAGTGATTATTATGATTCTGATGAGATATATAATCTTTTGTGTGATTATGTAAATAATTACCTTGCTTTAGATACTGAATTCGACAAACTCATTGTTAAAAACATGATAAAATCAAACGAAATTTCAGGTGATAATATTGTAAATCTTATATATTTACAAGGTATACTTAATCCTGATATGGATAAGGAGCTTGAAGAATATCAAAATGGACAGTATGGTCCATATGAATATATGGTTAAAAAAATAACAAATCTTGATATTACACCTGCCATGCTTGCGCTTGATCCATGTTCAGGTTCAATAGTTGTAACGGATGTCAGAAATGGTGATGTTCTTGCGATGGTTAGTTATCCAAGCTATGACAATAATTATATGACAAATGAAGTTGATGCGTCTTATTACAATAAGCTCCTTGAAGATAAAACCACACCACTTTACAACCGTGCATGTCAACAAAAGCTTGCACCGGGTTCAACATACAAGATACTTTCATCTGTTGCCGGGCTTTCCGAAGGTGTTATAACTCAAGGGTCGTATGTTTATTGTGCGGGTGAATTCGATAAAATTGATCCTGCGCCAAAATGTTGGATTTATCCAAGCGGACACGGTGGTTTAGATGTAGAAGCCGCTATACAACGCTCATGCAATGTGTTTTTTTATCAGGTCGGATATTCGCTTGCGTGGACAGATGAAGGAACATATAGTGACTCCTATGGATTAAGCCGACTTGAAAAATATGCGAAAATGTTTGGACTTGGCGACGTGTCGGGTGTAGAACTTCCGGAAATTTCACCAAGTATATCTGACAATGATGTCGTAAGAAGTGCAATTGGGCAGGGTAAGAACTCATACGCTCCAATACAACTTTCAAGATATGTATCAACTGTAGCAAATAGTGGAACATGCTATAATTTAACACTTATAGATAAGGTTACGGATTACGAAGGAAATGTCTTGGTAGACAATCAGGCTGAAGTTTTAAATCAGCTTACAATAGATGCGTCTACTTGGAATTCCGTACACAATGGCATGAGAAGAGTAATAACATTAAACACAGCAGGAAGTGAGCTTGTTAACAGAGTAAATGTTGCAGTTGCCGGAAAATCCGGTACTGCCCAGGAGAGTGAAATACGACCTGACCATGCCTTGTTTATTTCTTATGCACCTTATGATAATCCTGAGGTTTCTG
>JAFUEG010000291.1 GCA_017464045.1 Lachnospiraceae bacterium | reverse complement strand
CTTCCTCACCAACCCGGACATACGGCATATTATTTAATTAAGGTGACCGGTGGGAATCGAACCCACATCCTCAGATTCACAATCTGACATACTTACCTTTATACTACGATCACAATAGCTCCAGTGGGAATCGAACCCAACATTTTCAGCTTGAAAGGCTGATGAACTATCCTTTTATTCGATGGAGCCACATAGTAGCGGATGCGGGGCTTGAACCCGACATTTAGAGATTGAGAGTCTCCCGTCCTAACCATTTAGACTAATCCGCCTTTTTATCTATCTACTGCTACGATATCATCCATAGTGCAGCCAAACATATCTGCAATGATAACCATATTGTCTATAGTCGGCATACAATCACCACGCATCCATTTAAAGACCGCTTGAGGCGTGCCGAAACCACAAACCTCCTGTACATCTTTTACCTTTATGTTACGTGCTTTCATCATATTTTTTATGTTTTCACCTGTTTTTTTCATATTTACTGTAATCATATTAATCACTTCCCTTCCTTTTTCTTTGTAAATACCCCCGGAGGGAGTCGAACCCACAAACCACGGAGCTTAAATCCGATGCATATTCCAATTCTGCTACGAGGGCATAGTACCTGTGGAGAGACTTGAACTCTCATGCTTTCGCCACGGTTTCTAAGACCGCTGTGTATACCATTCCACCACACAGGCAAAAAATAAATGGAGATACCTTTTTTCGGTATCTCCATAGTATGATTCCTATAAAAATACCGCCTATGCATCAAGCATAAGCGGTTTAGTTTATCTTTTTAATCATTTTCCACTTATATCTTCATGCACAACAAATATACCTTCGTTTGACTCTGATTCCAAACTAAGGATTGAATATTCACTATGCAGATATAAGTTTCTAAATGTATTCATCGTTTTTACTTCCTTTCTTATCTTGATATTTTGATTATATCATTTTAAAGTTATTTGTAAATATACCTGTAGTATACAAAAAAAGCTTCTTTAAGTAAATTATCATACAAAATTCTTATAAGCGTAGCACCCTGCTTCTCGTTTCATTTCAGCAAATCTATATCCATATATCTCTATATCCTTTTCATATGCCTCTCTATTTACAATCTTTCTTATATCATTATCGACATAAACCGGATTTGTGCTGTAATATTTTCCCTTATGTGCGTTCTTTAATATTTGTTCTTCTGTAACATTAGGATTCATACGGTCTTCATGTAACAACTTCTCATTATTCCAGTGTTGAGCTGAAAGAGGATGTTTAGCTTCTTTCTTTTCTTTATGTAATTTATTAACTGCAAATAATCCAAATAATAAATCAAACATAGCAAACGCCTCCTTTAAGCCTAATATCATAAACTTATAATATAATCATTATTTTATCTTTATCATATTCTTTAATTATATTATCGGACGAATATATATAAATCTTTTCTGACATATCCTTACATACAGCAATTTTCATTGATGCAGATATTCTTAATAAATCAACATCTTTTAAATCTTCAATAGCTTTAATTTTCCCCGATTTATTAAGTTTTTCATAAATATTTATTTGTTCATCCTTAGTCACCGGCTTATCTGTTTTATAGAAAAAATTGTATTTTTCACTGTAATATCCGGTATAAATATTATCACCATCTTCATCTAAACCACAAAGTCTTAACATAGCTGTTCTATCATATAGTATTTCACTTATATTTTTTTCTTCAACATTTCCAACCTTTACCATAATATTCACGCTCCTTATTTACCGATTATATGCTTAAAGAATCTCTTTTTTGTCGCTTTGACATATTTTCTTTTTTTATTTGCTTAGCCTGATAATACTCTGCTCTATCACTATTTAATATATCACTTGCAACTCTTTCAGCAATTTCTGTGTGACCGTTTGATTGTGTTATTCTCTTTAAAAATCTTTCATCCTTAAACTTATATCTTTCGTATATTTCATTATATACAACTTCGTATTCTTTTACTGCCTTTTCTTTCAACTTTTCCATTGATTCTGACATACGCATCCCCCTTAAAGTTAAAAATATTTAATCATCCATAAATGCTTCAAAATATGCCATCATATCATATTCTCTTTCAACTTGTTCTTTTTCCATTATTTTAATAAAAGCCTTTCTTTCTGATGGTGACATATTCTTAATAATTTCCTTAATTTCTTTTTCATTCATTGCCTTTTTCTTTTTGCTATTAAACATAATTAAAGTCTCCCTTCAATTACGCAAAAAATAACTTTATCACATTAACTATAACATATAGACTGTCCAATTATTTACTCATATAAAACCATTTAAAGACCATTTAAAGACCATTTATTTATTTAACGCTATACTAAGTGAATGTGGTACGCCTCTTGCGCCCCTTGCAGCATATATTCCATATTCTTCCTTTAAAATATCAAAAGTAAATTGATTCTGTTTATATCGTTTTAACAGCTTTATCTTCATTAAAACCTTTATTGTTAAGTTATCATCCTGATAGTCATATGGAATATCTGTTTCTGTAACCTTGCATTTATATAATATAGCCGATATGGGAGAAGCTACATACAAAAACACAACATCCCCTTTTTTTATCCCTGCTCCTTGTTTCCAATTTATTACCTTATCATTATCAAATGCATGCTCTATATCATAATATTTAGGATTTGCCGGTACAATCCATTCTTTTGGAGAGCGTACTTTTTCCTTTTTTTGCTTTGAAGCCGTTGTTAAAAAACTCTCATCCAAATAATCACATATTTCTTCAAATGATACTGTTCCATCAAGCAAAATGGATACCCAATTTCCCCTGCTTATATGGTATCCTTTTAAGAAACCTTTTCTCTTAATAAGCATATCAACCAAAAACGGATCACTAAGTTTTACATTCAAAATATCCACACGCTCCTGTCCCAAAAGTCCAAGTTTTTCTCTTGGAACATCCATAACAAGACCAAACCACTTGTTATTATCATTATGTCTAAATATTGCATAATCAGGATATCTTCTCCATAGGTATTCAGGTTTTGTCTTATATTTCTTTTTTACATATTCAAATAATTTATCTCTCATTTTTCTCATCCTTTTTCCTAATGAATAAGCTGTATTTTGATAATATCATAAATAATTCTTTTTATCCACGATTCTAATTTAAAATTGAACTTTTCCCAGAAAAAAACCAATTTTTATATAAACCGTCAAAAAATAAAGGACTAAGCATATGCTCAGCCCTTTATTTTACCTAATATTATTTTGTCATTTTTCTTCTAAGTGTAAGATAAAGTCCTGCCATTGCGGAATCAATCATCAACATAACTATCACACCTAAATTAATCTTATCTCCTGTTGTCGGTGCTTTTGGTGTATCTTTCTTTGGTGTATCATTTTTAGTAGTTGGCGTATCTACAGTTGTTTGCTTATTATCATCCTGTTTTGCCTTTGCTGATATCTCAAATGAAACTGTTACTTCGTCAGCATCATCAAACATTGCAGTAAGTGTATGCTCACCTGCCTCAAGCGTTTCGAGGAAAGAAGATTTAAGCTTTATTATTACACTTCCTTTTATTTTTTCATAATTAGCAGCATCAACTGTCTTACCGTCAACCT
>JAFUEG010000290.1 GCA_017464045.1 Lachnospiraceae bacterium | reverse complement strand
GGTGATATTTATTTTGATGATATATGTATCACAGATAAGAAAATCGATGTCTATGAAGTTTTGCCAAAGATGGGTATGGTATTTCAGCAGTTTAATCTATTCAATAATATGACTATTGAAAAAAATATAACCTTTGCGCCTATAAAGCATAATCTTATGTCTGAGGAGGAAGCAAAAGAAAAGGCAAAGGAGCTTTTGGAAAGAGTTGGGCTTTCTGATAAAGGGGATGCGTATCCTTCCCAGCTTTCCGGAGGACAAAAGCAGCGTGTGGCTATCGCCAGAGCACTTGCCATGAACCCTGATATTATTCTTTTTGACGAGCCTACATCTGCACTTGATCCTGAGATGGTAAACGAGGTCCTCAATATCATGAAGGAACTGGCTAAAGGCGGTATGACTATGGTTATCGTAACACATGAGATGGGTTTTGCAAGAGAGGTCGCAAGCCGTGTACTTTTTATAGACGATAAGGGCATAAAGGAAGATGGTACCCCTAAAGAGGTTTTAGATAATCCGAAGAGTGAAAGATTAAAAGGATTTCTTGAAAGTGTACTTTAATAAAAATAGAATAAATATATATAACACGTATGTTTTAGCGCTAATAATATGCTATAATATACGTGTTTTTATTATTAAGTCAATTTTTACGGAAACTCTGGTTTTAACTCAATCTCATAATAGATAAGAGAGAGTATGTGAAAATACATGTTAGGAGAAAGATATGAATTCATTTTATATGCCTGTTAAAGTTTTGGAAGGTAAAGATATAGTTGTTAATTCATCGAAATTAATAAAAGAAATTGGCAAGAGAGCCCTTTTGGTAACAGGAAAGCACTCAGCAAAAGCAAATGGTTCTTATGATGATATAATTAAGTCTCTTGAAAGTGTTGGAATTTCGTATGTTTTATATGATGATATAGAAGAAAATCCAAGCGTTGAGACCGTTATGAAGGCAAGGGATTTTGCGGTTTGTGAAAATGTCGACTTCATAATTGGTACAGGTGGTGGTTCGCCTCTTGACGCAGCTAAAGCTATAGCACTTATGGTTTATTATAAGGATGAAGGAAAGGATTATCTTTATAAATCCAATACAGAAAGCAAGCATATTCCTTTAATACTTATTCCAACTACTTGTGGTTCCGGTTCAGAGGTTACGGCCGTTTCGGTACTAACATTACATGATAAACAGACAAAGAAGTCTATAGGTCACCATATATTTGCTGATTTGGCACTTATTGACGGAAAGTATATAATGACACTTCCTAAAAAAATATTATGCTCTACAGCAATAGATGCATTTACTCATATGGTGGAAAGTTATATTAATACTAAAGAATCTGATTACAGCAATATGTGCGTTGAAAAGGGACTTTCCATATGGAGCAGAAGCCTTGATGTGCTTCGTGAAAATAGGGAGCTTATGTCAGATGATTGTACAAATCTTATGCGTGCTTCTATGATGGGAGGTATGTCTATAGCTCAATGTGGTACAACCATTCCACATGGACTCAGTTATTCTCTTACATATAAGAAGCATATAGCACATGGTATAGCTGTTGGTTATTTTACTGCTGGCTATATGGCAAAAGCCGATAAGGAGGATTCTATACATATTTTAAGGCTTGCAGGTTTCAAAGATTTAGATGATTTTCAGAGTTTTTATAAGGAAATATATAGAAGGTATGATTTTCCTGATATAGAAGATGATATTTTGTATGGTTCTGTGGAGGATGTGCTTAAAACCCCGGTCAAGATGGAAATTACACCGTATGAGGTTACAAAACAAGATTTAATTGATATTGCCTTTTACAGTAGGTAAAATCATATAAAGACAGCCGTAATGCTTAATGCTGCGGCTGTTTTTGATTGATGGGATTTATGTTTTTTATGTTGAAATATACAAGGATTTAGCTTATAATTTAAAGGTATTTTTTAAGGATGATAAGGATAATTTTATGGATGATAGAAATCTTGATATAAATTTAATGGAACCTGACAGACAGCTTTACTTTATAAATCTTTGTAAGGAACTTGTGCTTGAAAGAAAAAAAGAGCTTGGACGTAACCTTACATATTGTGTTGTAACCTTTGGCTGTCAGATGAATGCACATGATTCGGAGAAACTTAAAGGTATTCTTGACGAAATAGGTTATGAAGAGGTTGAGGATGAAAAGGCGGATTTTATAATTTATAATACCTGCACAGTTAGAGAAAATGCCAATCTTAAGCTGTATGGACATCTCGGACATCTTAAGAATCTTAAGGCAAAAAATCCAGAAATGATAGTATGTCTTTGCGGTTGCATGATGCAGGAGCCGCATGTTATTGAAAATATAAGACAAAAATATAAGTTTGTTGATATTGTATTCGGAACCCATAATATATATAAGCTTGCGGAACTTATATATACATATAAAACCGTGGGTAAATCGGTTATAGAGGTTCTTGAAAAGAGTGATGAGATAGTCGAGGCTCTTCCTCAAAAGAGAAAGTATAACTTTAAATCCGGCGTTAATATTATGTTTGGATGTAATAATTTCTGTACATACTGCATTGTCCCGTATGTAAGAGGCAGAGAAAAGAGCAGAAAGCCCGAAGAGATACTTGCAGAGGTTGAGGCATTGGCAAGAGTCGGTGTTAAGGAAATTATGCTTTTGGGACAGAATGTTAATTCCTATGATGGAGGCATAAGCTTTCCCGAATTACTTGAAAGGGTATGTAAAATTGACTGAAT
>JAFUEG010000289.1 GCA_017464045.1 Lachnospiraceae bacterium | reverse complement strand
TACACTTGCCTCAAGAGTTTCTATCTCCTTTTGAAGCTCCGGAAGTCTTCCGTATTGAAGTTCAGCCGCCTTATCAAGATTGTAATTTCTCTGTGCAATCTCTATCTTATCTTTTACATCCTCAAGTTCTTCACGAAGGGTTCTTATATGTTCAACGCCTGACTTTTCATTTTCCCAGACTGCCTTCATCTGTTTTGACTGTTCACGCAGAGTCTCAAGCTCTTCTCTCAAGGAGGCAAGTCTTTCCCGACTCAGATTGTCCTCTTCATTTTTAAGAGCTGCCTCTTCGATTTCAAGTTGCATTATTCTTCTGTCTATCTCATCGAGTTCAGCAGGCATGGAATCAAGCTCTGTCTTAATCATGGCACAGGCTTCATCTATAAGGTCAATCGCCTTATCCGGCAGGAATCTGTCTGTGATGTAACGGTCTGAAAGAGTAGCCGCACTTACTATGGCACTATCATTTATCTTTACTCCATGGAATACCTCATATCTGTTTTTGATACCACGAAGTATGGATATGGTATCCTCAACCGTCGGTTCATTTACCATAACAGGTTGGAAACGTCTCTCAAGCGCGGGATCCTTTTCGATATATTTTCTGTACTCATCAAGAGTCGTTGCACCTATACAATGAAGCTCGCCTCTTGCAAGCATAGGCTTAAGCATATTGCCTGCATCCATAGCTCCTTCCGTCTTACCGGCGCCGACTATGGTATGAAGCTCATCGATAAAAAGTATTATCTGTCCGTCAGAATCTTTTACTTCATCGAGAACTGCCTTAAGTCTTTCCTCAAATTCACCCCTATACTTGGCACCTGCCAAAAGTGCTCCCATATCAAGGGCAAATATATCCTTGTCCTTAAGTGAATCAGGAACATCACCTCTTACTATACGCTGGGCAAGTCCCTCAATCGCAGCTGTCTTACCGACACCCGGCTCACCTATAAGTACAGGATTATTCTTCGTCTTTCTTGAAAGTATTCTTATTATATTTCTTATCTCTGCATCTCTTCCGATAACAGGATCAAGCTTTTGTTCTCTCGCTCTTTCCACAAGATTGTATCCGTATTTATTGAGCGTATCATAAGTTGCCTCAGGATTGTCGCTTTCCACTCTCTTATTGCCTCTTACTCCCGCAAGCACCTCGAGAAATTTATTTCTTGTAATTCCGTATCCGAGCACAAGTCCCTTGACAGCCTTATTCATTTTTTCAAGCATACCTAAAAAGATGTGTTCAACAGATACATACTCATCCCCCATCTGCTTAGCTTCCTTTTCAGCCTGAATAAGTGCCTTTGAAAAATCCGGACTTGTAAAAAGCTTTCCTCCCGAAACCTTAGGGCGATATGCAACAAGCTTCTCACTTTCCTTTGAAAAGCTCTCAACATTTATGCCCATATTAGCGAGCAGCTTAGCTATAAGACTGTCATCAACAGTAAGTAAACTATAAAGCAAATGCTCCTGGTCTATCTCCTGATTGTTGTACTCATAAGCAAGCTTCTCACAATTTTCAACTACCTCCAATGATTTCCTTGTGAACTTTTCTGCATCCATATCAATCCCTCACTTTCTATAATCAATATTTTACCTGAATTAAAAAGAATTACAACAATTATATTGTCATATTTTTTAATATCAGTATTCTATTTGTTCTACTTCAACTATAACACCAAATTTTTATTTGTCAATACTATAATTAATATTTTATTTATCATGTGGACTGAAATTAGCGTTCTCTTAATTCAGTCCATAAGATTTTTCATTACATACAGACTACATCTATGTATCACTAATTTTAGTCCGTATCATTTTTGAGTTTATACAGACTGCATTTACTCTTCGTTCATTTTAGTCCGTATCATTTCTGAATTTATACGGACTGCATTTACTCTTCGTACATTTTGGTCCGTAGTACTCCTAAATTTATACAGACTGCATCTACTCTTCGTTCATTTTGGTCCGCAGTACTCCTAAATTTATACGGACTACTTCTACAACTCACTCATTTTAGTCTGTATTATCTTACTTGTTATGATAAATTGTGATCAGCAGGATAAAAACAATCAGCAGGTTATAGATGTTATTGAAAGCTTTTTAGTAACATCCTTTACCCTGCTGATTTTATTCACATAAAACTAAGTTTAAAATACCGATAATTTCTATTCAAGATTTAATTTATTTTTTGTAAGCCAGCTTGTTATGGCGACTAATCCTGCGGTTGCAAGAACCTCAAACATACTTATAACTCCCAAAAAGCGATTAATTCCTTCGATATCAGGATATGTCACATAATTAACCATTTCTGTTCTAACACCTTCCATAATTCCTGTTTCCGATAAAAACCACAAGAGTAAAACAGAAAGCAACTGGAATAATAAATATAATATAACCATCCCTATTATAGACATAACTCTCTTATGATTTGAAAAAGCGTGTCCAAACGCATATGCAGCATTAAACATCCACTGTGACAAAAGCATACCTGCAAGAATTGTAACAAGAACAAGTATTACAAGTGTAAGGATCCATACATATGTTACATCTGTAGTTATATAACCTATAAGGTCAAACAGAGAATGGATTAAATCCTTGTAAATCCCAAAATCCATTTCAGATAAACAAATCGCAAAAGGAATTACAATTCCGGCACTTATATAGGTTAATAAATCTACTATCAATCTTCCGATCATCATGGTTGATGTCTTTACAGGAAGGGTATTGGTAAGATATCCCTGATCCTTAAATACGCGGTTTCTGAAATCCACCATAGGATATATTAGTATAAGGATAATATTTCCAAAAACAACCAATCCGTAGGCAACCATAATTAATCCGATAAACATACCTATATATGTGTTATTAACATTACGCATAACAGGCTTTAAAAGATAAAAAATCGGACTGTAAATAAGCAGCACTATATATGCTAAACATATAGGCTTATATCTGTTTACAATTTCATTTTTAATACATTTTCCTAACATCTGAATACCTCCCTGAATATCTCATCAATTGACTGACCTCTTTCATTTCTTAAAGCATCAGCATTCTGATGACATACAATCTCTCCCTCTTTTATGAACACTACATCATCAAGAATATTTTCTATATCCTGGATAAGATGTGTTGATATAAGAATCGTTCCTTCAGTATCATAATTGGAAATAATTGTCTGAAGTATATAATCCCTTGCTGCAGGGTCAACTCCCGCTATAGGTTCATCCAAAAGATAAAGCTTCGCACGTCTGCTCATAACCATGATAAGCTGAACCTTTTCCTTATTACCCTTTGAAAGCTTTTTAAATACCATTTCAGGATCAATTTTTAAAAGTCCCATCATCTGGTAAGCTCTTTCCTCATCAAAGTCCTTATAAAAGTCCTTAAACATATTTACAAGATTTTTTATCTTCAGGCTTTCGTTAAAATATGTTCTTTCAGGCAGATATGAAACAATCGCCTTTGTTTCCGGTCCCACCTTGTGTCCGTCTATCATTATCTCACCCGAATCCTGCTTTAAAAGACCGGCAAGCATCTTTATAAGTGTAGTTTTACCGCTTCCGTTTGGACCGAGTAAACCGATAATCTTGCCACTCTCAAGATTTAAATTCAGGTTTGTGAAAACCTTCTTTTTTATTCCATATCCCTTTTCAACCTGGGATATCTCCACGAGATTACTCATACTCTCTTTCCCTCCGTTTTATAATTAATTCTCAATAAAGCCTTTAACCTTATCAACCAGTTCTGCATCTTCAAAACCAAGCTCTCTCATTCCCTCAACATAACTCTTTGTAAGCTTATAGCCTGCATCATTTTTAAGGTTAATATTATTATCGTTTAAATCTGCCACAAACCTTCCTGCGGTTCTGTTTGAAACGAGAATCCCCGCCCGCTCAAGCTCCGATAAAGCCTTATGCATTGTGTTAGGATTAACACCTGCCGCAAGAGCCATATCCCTTAC
>JAFUEG010000288.1 GCA_017464045.1 Lachnospiraceae bacterium | reverse complement strand
TTCTTTCCTTTCTTACCTCATCTATAAAAGCCTTTATCTTCTGCCTATCTTTTCTTCCGTCCGTTTCAAGTGAAGAACTTGCATCAACCGCAAATGGGTCTAACTCCTCTATAGCCCTTCCCACATTTTCAGGTGTAAGTCCTCCGGCAAGGAAATACGGTCTGTTTACGGATTTTATCAAAGACCAGTCAAAGGTTTCTCCCGTTCCCATGCCCGAATCAAGCAAGACCATATCGGCATGTGAGTTGTTGGCAGCGATTATATCATCCGATGATTTTACCTTGAAGGCTTTCATAATCTTGCACTGCATATCAGCCTTTATCCTCTGGATATAAGCCTCTCCTTCATCTCCGTGAAGCTGCGCTATCTTAATTATCCCTCTTTTCAGAAGGTCTTCAACGACTGCTATATCCTCATCTACAAAAACTCCTACGGTTTTTATCTTGGGATCAAGCCTTGAACGCAGCCTGCCTGCCTCCTCGGGAGTTATATATCTTTTGCTCCTGTTCCAGAATACGAATCCGACATATTCAGGCAAAAGCTCATTTGCATAGTCTATGTCCTCATCAAATCTCAAACCGCATATTTTAATTTTTGCCATTGGAACCTCCGAATTTTAAATAATCAAGCTTATCTTTTTTATCCCTTGCTCTCATAAGTGTCTCGCCTACGAGAACAGCATCTACCTTTGCCGCTTTAAAGGCTTCTATGTCTTCATGTGTTTTCACACCGCTTTCAGCTACAAAAATGATATCTTCCGACACAAGGTCTCTAAGCCTTTTACTGTTATCAATGTCAACACTGAAATTCTTAAGATTACGGTTATTTACACCTATAAGTCTAGCTCCTGCATTAATAGCCATTTCAATCTCTTTTTCATCATGTGCCTCAACAAGAGCAGACAGGCCAAGCTCGTCACATATTCGTTTATAACTTCTTATCCTTTCCTCGTCAAGTATGGAACATATAAGCAGTACCGCTTTAGCCCCAAGAAGCTTTGCCTCGTATATCATATACTCATCTACGACAAAGTCCTTTCTTATGACTGGTGCAGAAACATTATCCGTTATCTCTTTGAGATATTCATCCTTTCCAAGAAACCACTTCGGCTCGGTTAGAACAGATATACAATCAGCACCTGCAGCCTCATATTCCTTTGCAATCTCAAGGTAAGGAAAATCCTCTGCGATAATGCCCTTTGAAGGAGATGCTTTTTTCACCTCACAGATAAAGGATATTCCGTCCTTTTTAAGTGCCTTCTCAAATTCAAAATCACCCTTTGGAAGTGCATAAGCCTTTTCCTTAATCTCCTCAAGAGAAAACCTCATTTTATTATTTTCAACTCGAACTCTTGCATAATCTGCAAGCTCATCTAAGATATTCATTACAAATTTTCTCCTGTTTATTTATTGGATAATTCGATTATCTTCTCAAGGGTTTCGGCAGCCTTGCCCGAGTCTATCATCTCGGCTGCAAGCTTGATACCATTCTCGATAGAATCAGCCTTACCGTAGATATAAAGGGCAGCACCGGCATTCATAAGAACTACATTTCTCTTGTGTCCCTTTACGCCTGCTAAGATATCTCTTGTAATCTTGGCATTATCTTCAGGCTTACCGCCACGTAAATCCTCCTTGGTGCAGCGTTCAAATCCAAACTGCTCAGGAGTTATAACATATTCCTTATACCATCCGGTTCTGAACTCGCATATGGTAGTATGTGCACTGAGTGATATCTCATCCAGCTTATCCTGTCCGTACACTACAAGTCCTCTCTCAACACCGAGACTTGTAAGAACCTGTGCAAGCGGCTTAACCAATAACTCATCATATACACCGAGTAACTGTGCCTTAGGGCTTGCAGGATTGGTAATAGGTCCGAGTATGTTAAATACTGTTCTTATACCAAGTTCCTTACGGATAGGTCCCACATATTTCATTGAAGTATGATACTTCTGTGCAAATAAGAAGCAGAAACCTACTTCATTTAACATCTCAACACATTTCTCAGGTTCAAGATTAATATTAACACCTAAAGCCTCAAGACAGTCAGCTGTTCCCGACCATGAAGAGGCAGCTCTGTTACCGTGCTTTGCAACCTTAACTCCTGCTGCCGCCATAATGATAGCTGAAGTGGTTGATATGTTAAAGCTCTTTGCATTATCTCCACCTGTTCCTACTATCTCCATACAATCAAGACCTGTTGTATCAACCTTGGTTGCCTTGTCTCTCATAGCAGCACCACAGCCTGCTATCTCGTCTATGGTTTCAGCCTTAGTACTCTTAGTGGAAAGTGCTGCCAAAAATGCAGCATTCTGAGTCGGTGTAGTCTCTCCGCTCATTATCTCTGAAATTACCTCATATGCCTCGTCATAAGTTAAATCCTGCTTATCAACAATCTTTACAATAGCTTCCTTAATCATATTCTTTTCTTCCTTTCTTTTTCCGGTTTTATAAAAGCTGCTAAATTTATTTTTTCAGGTTGAATAATTCAGATTAAATCTATCGCAGGCACGCTCTCGCTACTCTCAGACGTAGCGGTACTAAGCTCAATAAATTTCGCTAAGTACCGACGTCTTCAAAGTACCTGCTTATAGATTTATCTGCCTTATTCAACCTATATAATTTTTAGTTTGCAGCTTTTATAAAACCTAATATTTCTTGATTTCATTTTTTTATAATTGAATAAAATTCTTTAATATGGTCTTTCCATCAGGTGTGAGTATGGACTCGGGATGGAACTGAACGCCGTATATCGGATATTCGGTGTGTGCCACCGCCATTACCTCACCGTCTGTGGTTCTTCCGATTACCTTAAGTGTATCGGGCAGTGTGCTTTCATCGACTGCCAGTGAGTGGTATCTTGCAACCTTTATACGCTCAGGCAGATTTTTAAACAGTGGGCTGTCTCTGTCGGTTTCTATCTCAGACTGTTTGCCGTGCATAAGCTTTTTCGCATAGGTTACGGTTGCTCCGTAAGCTGCACATATTGCCTGATGTCCGAGACACACGCCAAGTATCGGTATAGTTTTGGGAAGTGAACGTGACGCTTCAATTATTATGCCCGCATCCTCAGGTCTTCCCGGTCCGGGTGAGATGATTACATGTGATGGAGAAAGTTTCGCAATTTCTTCCACTGTGATCTCATCATTTCTTATTACCCTTAATTCTCCACCAAGCTCACCTACATATTGAAACAGATTATAGGAAAAGCTGTCGTAATTATCTATTAAAACTATCATTGCTAATCCTCCATTTCTGTAGATTTTTCTATGGCGGTCATAACTGCCTTGGCTTTGTTGATACATTCCACATATTCGTTTTTCGGAATGCTGTCTGCCACGATTCCCGCACCGGAACGGACAAACACTTTACCGTTTTTCTTAAAGGCTATCCTTATGGCTATGCATGTATCAAGGTTTCCTGTAAAGTCTATGTAACCGATTGCTCCGCCGTAGATGCCTCTCTTGTTATTTTCAAGCTCATTTATGATCTTACAGGCACGAAGCTTCGGTGCACCGGATAGTGTTCCTGCCGGAAGAATGGCATCTATCGCATCAAGCGGTGTGGCATCTTCTCTTATCTCACCTCTAACCGTAGAACCGATATGCATAACATGTGAATATCTTTCTATCGACATATATTTCTCAAGCTCTACCGAACCGAATCTGCTTATCTTGCCTATATCATTTCTGCCGAGGTCAACCAGCATATTGTGCTCCGCACATTCCTTTTCGTCAGCGAGAAGTTCTTCTTCAAGCCGCTTATCCTCCTCGAAGGTCTTACCTCTCGGTCTTGTACCCGCAAGCGGAAATGTATGAAGCACACCATCCTCCAGCTTGACCAGTGTCTCAGGGGATGCTCCCGCAACCTCTATGTCATCGCCGCTGAAATAAAACATATACGGCGAAGGATTGATGGTTCTTAATACCCTGTAGGTGTCAAGCAGGCTTCCCTCGAAATCCGCCTCAAGTCTGTTTGACAAAACCACCTGAAATATATCGCCCTCATAGATATGCTTCTTGGCCTTCTCAACCATCTCACAAAACTCGGACTCATCAAACATCCGTCTGAATTCGGATGAAATATGTGCATTTTCATTTTTTGCCTCTTTGCCGGTTCTAAGTAAGCTTATTATCTCATCTATATCCTTTATGGCCTTTTCATAATTTGCTTCCAGATCATCTGTCTTTGCATTTGCTATGATAACAAGCTTTTGTCTGATGTTATCAAAGGCAATTACCTTATCAAAGAGCATCAGGTCAACATCATTGAATTTTTCCTCATCCTGTGCATCAAGGTTAAGTGTAGGCTCCGCATACTTGATATAGTCATATGCAAAGTATCCTACCAGTCCACCGGTAAAGGAAGGCATACCTTCTATCTTTGGACTCTTATACTCGTTTACCGTTTCATTGATAAAGGCTGCCGGATGCTTGATATTATCCTCTTTTAGTACCTCACCCTTTGCGTCTATAACCTTTATCTTATTATTGAGACAGGTTATGCAAAGCTTTGGTTCATATCCAAGAAATGTATATCGTCCGGTCTTTTCCTGATTTTCCACACTTTCAAGCATATACACATGGCTGCTTACATTTTTAAGAATCTTAAGTGCCTGAATCGGTGTGATAAAATCCGAGTAAATCTCTCTTGCTATAGGGATGCATCGATAGTCATCCTTATAGTCCTTTGCTTTTTCCAGAGTTGGAAAATATTTGCTGTTCATCTTATACCTCCTTTTTCTTTCCAATGGAGTTTTCGCAATCGAGTAGGGAAGATGAAATCACACCCTACTCGCCGCGCCGCCCGCATGTCACGAAGTGACAATTTTCATTACGCGGGCGTGTGCATACCTCGCAAGTTAAGCTTGCTCGGTTTCGCGCTTTTCGGCAGATACATGTGCTTAACGCACATACTTTGTCAAGATAACCATACAGGATTTTATGCAAGCATAACCTGTATGGCTATCTTGACAACACATGCTTCGCATGTGCCTGCCTCAAAGGAACGCGAAAAAAGTCCCTGATAACAGAAACTCTGTTATCAGGGACGGTAATAATCATATGTACCGCGGTGCCACCCTGCGTTTGCGGAAGTTTATCTCCACACTCTCAATGGAATACCAACATATTCCCTGCAACTAACGTGTGCAAAAACGTCACGGAATACTCAAAGCCTTTGCTCCTTTGACCGCGCCCTCAGTGGTCCATTTAATAAACAGCTGCTATCGGTTCTCAGCAATCCCGACTCTCTGTGAGTGCCTCTTTTATTTTTATCTCCACATCAACGGTTTA
>JAFUEG010000287.1 GCA_017464045.1 Lachnospiraceae bacterium | reverse complement strand
TTTGCCTATTCCTCCTTCAACTCTATATATATTTATTGTTTCTGGAGAGGAAGCAGTTGCATCAACAACATCCTCTGTTGCAATGCTTGAGGGAGATTTCTTTATATATGAAGTTGAATCAATAAGAGCTAATTTCCCTGTAAATTTTACTGTTTCACTTTTTAATGCTGAAGTGCCAATGATATTTGTACTAATTGCAGTTTTTACATTATCTCTTGAAACACTTAAGACCTTATATGGTGTTTCACTTAGAGGGGTAAAATTTAATTCATCTCCAATACTTACGTAATATCTAACAACTGGAGCATCGTCTACTGTTGTTCTCACTGTTTTTAAAAATACATCTACTGACGATCCTATGGTTTTGGTTGAATCTGACGTATCTTCAAACTTACATTCATATTTTGAAGTGGCCGACTCTTCCGATCCGCTATATACTGAAGTAATTTGAGGAAAATTCCCTTCTTGTATAGTGACACTTCCCACTAATTCAGCATTAGGATCGCTCCAACTAGTTCCTTCTCCTGTTGCAGAGTTTATAATACTTAAATTCATCACCGGTGGCGTTGAAGCAGCAGCTTTAGCATCAACCTTGAATCCGACACCGATTAGTGTCATTAAGAATAGACCAAAGAATAGTTTTCTGATTCCCTTCATTTTTATGAGTCCTCCCCTTATTAAAAGAAAACAATTTAACCTGTAGGTTATTTGGTAAAATGCAAATGGTTTTCTCTACAAAGTACTCCCCAGAACCTTGCAGAAAAAGTGCTGTAGATGTCACTACATATAGTAGAAAGACATAATTACACACCTACATTTGCATTATATACAATAATAATTGTTATGACAACCACTTTATATTGTAGGCTTTGAGTTTGCCGCCACAATATCTTGAATTATTGTAGAATATAATATACTTCTTAAAAGTCACAGAATCAAAAAAGACTCTTATCTGTGTTTCGACATCGTATCTTCTACCTTGGGAAGAAATACTATGCTGTTTGGTTACAGAGTATGTTATAGTCGTATATTTAAACTGTTGACTGAGCCGTATTCTTTGTCAAATACCGGAATCGTTACATTAAAATCTGCTGCCATCATTCCCCTTTTTGCCTAATAACGTGGTTTTACAAATGTCTTTGTATAAACAAGAATCATGATAAAGATCGCTGTTGACGCGATCATGCCGCATACCCAGACGATCTTTACTATACGCCGCTTTACACCGAAGATAAGTAAAAGAGCTGCCGCGGTACTGATTATCATGGCCAGGATCTGCAGATACAAAAGCACCGGATTGTCCGCAGTATATAAGCTTTCGATCGGGCTTCTCGTATGCACTCCCATCTCACCGTCCGGCAGGTGGTACCGATCTGTATAAAGATCCATTTTCAGTATAGAAAAATATACCGCATTCGCAATGATCGATATGATATATATCAGTGTTCTGATCATGTGTTCTCCCAAAAAATTACCCAAAAAGTATTGACCTGTTTGGTAAATACAACGTGTTTATCGCATCCTTATGTATGGCTTCCTATACTTGATAATAAGCTCACATACACCGAAGAACTCTCTTACGGTATAGTGAAGTCCCACCGGAAAGAGAGTCTTTGCCGGGATCGGGTGGGCGTTTTTATATCCCGTATGATCCGCTATCATCATGGCACGATACTCATGAAACCCGTTTGATACTATCCCGACGGATGCGCCCGGATCTTTTATGATATCAAGGCAGTATCCGAGGTTTTCCTCCGTGTCAGAGGACATCTCCTCAAGGATTATGCGGCTGTTGTCAATACCGTAGTCCTGCGTAAGCTTTCGTCTTATACACTCGGCTTCACTTATCTCCTCGTCTTTACCCTGTCCCCCGGATGCTATGGCAGAAGTTTCAGGGTTATCCTTAAGATACTGCGCCGCTGTTGATATACGTGTCTTAAGCGGGTTCTTTGGCTCCGTCCCCCGAAGACCTGCTCCAAGGACTATGATATATTCAAGGTCTGCCGGAGCTTTTGCAGTCATTGAACTTACGATCAGGCTTTCCACATAAAGAAAGAATATGATCCCTAAGATAAAAACTATCTGGTAGATCACCCTTACGGGTTTTGGTATGGCAAGGCCTTGTCCTTTTTTAAGTTCGTAAGAAAGCATCCATACCCTTACGGCAGAAAATGCTGCAACTGCTGGCCAGAACCAGAGGAACGTTATGAAAAAGCCTCCGTATGCCGCGCAGAGGAAGTAATAACATATGCTGAATGCTGCCAGCGCGATATATATGACAAGGCTTACAGCCTTAAATATCTTCTCGTGTTTTTTCAGGACTCTTTGCATAAATCTGCCCTTATCATATCCCAAAAAACTCCCCCAAATATTGACCTGTTTGGTTAATGCCTTTATTTTACGGTGTTTCATCCTTTTAGGTATTTACAAGCTTGCCACAGTACGGACACTTGCTGACATACCCCTTTGTAGCACAAAACGATGCCCCGCAGCTCGTACACTCTATGGCAACGACTTCCATACCGGCTGTATTTATTGGCTTATTATCCATAAGCTCCTCTTCCCGAAATATGGTTTCAGATCTTACGGAATCTTTGTCATAACCGATCTTTTCGTTATATTCATAGATATCTATTGTCATTCCGATCGGGAATTCGTTGCTTCCGCGAAGAAAGCCAGTCTCAAGGATGGTCTCGCATTCCTTTCCCATCGGATCAAAGTAACGCACTACTGTATTTACCGGATATGTTCCGTTTACAATTGCGGATGTATCCTCGCAGTAATCATATATCTTCGCGCTTATGCGCCTGCCGTTTTTTACGATCATCTTATTTATGCGGATCTGCCTGATGGGAAGTATCATAAAAATGATACCCATGATCAAAAAGATAAGCGGAAACAGGCAGAACCACCCAAATACTTCCCTGTTTGCAAAAAACGCGGCAGTGATCACAAGCCCCACGAACGAAAAGATCGCACCTACAAGAAAAAAGACCTTATATGCCCCTTTCATATCATCACTCCTTAAATATCCCTCTTACATTGATTTCGATATCAGTCTGGCCGTTTGCTGATCTTTTCCCGGTCGCATATAAAACTGCTTTTTCGTCCTCAAGGCGGTATTCTTCCGTAAGCACTGCCCCTTTCGACTTATTAAGCATCCTGTCAAAGTCCGCAAGGATCCCCGGCATGATATTCATGTAGATGTTCATGCCCTTCCCCGGTCCGTATATTTCATCAAGCTGGTTTATTACCTTCTGTGTGTCCATCGTCTTTCCCAAGCTTTGTAATATCCAGTGTACTGTCCTTTATGCTCTGTCCTATAACAACACCGAAGATCGCAGACAATGCCCCGAAAATGAGTGCTATTCCGTCATTTCCCACTCTTTTCTTCATACATATCCCTTCTGTATCTAATTGACTTTGGCAGTCAATTTGCATAAGTCTCCTTTAAATGCGAAATGCCTGCAGTACACAGGCATTTCTTGGAGGTGGTAAAATCAGTTAACGGCATCGAGGATTTCCTCATAGAACTCTTTTGAGTACTTTCTCTCGTTGCCAAAGTGCATCGTATCTTTCTTCCGTCCTTTTTTGGGACTTTTCGCATAATCTTCTTTTACGGCTTTTATCATGTAGGCTACGATATCATCAACATCCCTTCCTTGGGAATATTCGTAATTTCTCTCGATCTTACCCATATCCCAGCCTGCGGCCTCACCGATAGCTCTTGCTTCGCGGCTCCTGATGTCTGATATAAGATCCTTTATATCATCGGTCATGTCATCATGGTTTTCTGATGCCGCTTCCACCACATCGCGTTTTGGCTGCCTCTTGTTCCCTAAATTCTCCACGAAAAAAACAACCGCATGTACTTTTCCGCCTCTTCCGGATTTTAAAGTCTCGTATCCGTCTATATGGATACCTGTCTCCGGTTTTGAATTTATCTCCTTTACCGCAACCTCTATGACATTCTTTCTAAAGTCTCCCCATGTGGCAAAAAGCTTTTCAGGGCTTGCCTCCACGGCCTTTGCATAATCAGGCTTGCCTTTTGTCTTGCTTAGGATCCTTCTTACAGACTCAAGTTCCGCATTAACGACTCCCAGGTCAAGGCGCAGCTCATTTATATCAAATTCTATCTTAAAACGGTTATTATCCCGCTCCTCACCTTTACGATAAAAACATCTGGACTTTAACAGTTCGTAGAGGCGGAATGAATATGTTGACTTGAACGATAGCATGACTTCGAGCGAGAATTTTGTGTAATTCTGCGTTAAATCTGTAAGGTATTTCTTAAGACCTTTGTGAAACTCTATCGTAAATTCTCCGTCGGTATATGTCGCCCTTGTTACTGCGGCGATATATTCAAACTCCTGTGTTACCGGATTTGACCATCCGATCGTCTGACCTGTCATACCCTGCGCGGTGTTTGCTAGCTGCGAGAAAAACGAGTGTCCTTTCACACCGAACAGTGACTGTATGTCCGTACCTTTTACCGATACGCTTAAATACCCTTCGTCGCTCTCCTTTGCGGATCCCAGCCTTGATAAGGATATCGCCATAAGACGGTTCGAAAACAGTGTTGACTTGTACTTACTGGATATCATAAAATTACTACGTGCGTAAGTATCACTTTCGTCGTAGTAATCAGACCTAACGATAGACGTGTTCTCTTTCATGTGCATTTCCCCTTATGCATACTCCCTAAATACTCCTTGATAAACATACAACTTTGTGACAATTATTGTCAACCTAAATTTCTCCCACAAATACTATATTTTGTGTTTTTTTTATCACTATTTGTCAATATGTGGTTAATTTTACCAAAAGTATGGAGAAATTGGGGTTTTCGTAGAGTTTTTAGGGTTATAGCCGGGAAAACACTCGGAGTTATTTAGGGTATATTAAGGAGTTTTTAGGGACGGTTTTATCCGGTTTTTAAAAAAACTGCCAAAATTTGATATTTACGGGAGTTTTTAAGGATATGACATCCGGTGACACGTGATAAGAGGCTAATTCTTTATTAAGGAGTAATTAGGGTATTGAGGGTGTTTTTGAGGAAGATCCGGCTGCCATTTGCCAATCTGCATTCAGATAATGGCGAATTTACGGCGTTTCATGATTTCAGGGAGTTTTTAAGGAGGGGTGTTTTCCTTAATTTCTCCATAAATTAACCTAACCGGTCACCAAAGTTTTCCCTATGAGAGCTTCCGGCCAACAGGAAATCCATCCCTTTTTATCCTTCTTCTTTTCCCGCTATTTGACAGATCTTATCCCAAAAAACTCCTTGATAACCCTTTATTTCTCCCTTAAAAGGTTGCTTAAAGCCGATAAATACAGACTTTTAATGTATCCTTAAGCAATCAATTAATAAATGTTTGTAAAAAAGAATTAATAAATAAACAACAACCGCCGGAGTAAATCATATTCTCCTGCGGTTGCGTGAAATTTTGATTTAATTTATGATGTATAAATTATAAAATATAAATTATTTTTTATATTGCTATGGACTATTCAACGCCGTTACTGTTTTGAGTCTATCGATCTGTACAGTTCCGCAAGTTCCTTGTATTTTTCAAGGTTTCTTCCGATATCGGTCTTGATAAGATCGTTAAAGTAGGTCTGGAGGTTACCACCGTTCAGTTTTACCGCAGCCTGTACATAATACCAGAGCTCATCCGGGATATATAGAG
>JAFUEG010000286.1 GCA_017464045.1 Lachnospiraceae bacterium | reverse complement strand
TAATTTCGAGGAATGTATGAATAAAAAATCAGTTTTCTTAAAATATAATTGTATAGGTATACTTGGCGGAACCTTTAATCCGAATCATAACGGACATATTATGCTTGCTGAAAAGGCAATATGTCAGTTCCCTGAAATAGAAAAAATTTTGATTATGCCTAACAATAAGCCGGCATATAAAGGAAATAATGAGATTATCAGTCCAAAAGAACGCATAAAAATGCTTGAGCTTGCCACTTTATCACTTGATTATGCAGAGATTTCGGATATAGAGATTAAACGAGGCGGCATAACCTATAGTTATGATACATTTAAGGAAATATATGCAATAAATCCGGATATTAAGATATATTTTATAGTTGGTGCTGATTCTTTATATACAATAAATAAATGGTATATGTACGAAGATGTTTTAAAAATGTGTACTTTGCTTGTTGCAAAAAGGAAAAACGGATTTGATGAAATGTGCTCATATGCCGAAAAGATTAGTAAAGACGTTTCGGAGGCAAGGATTAAATTTATTAATTCCCCTAATATGGATATTTCATCTTCAGCAATCAGAAAATATCTCAGTGGATTTAACGATAAAAAATCATGCAAGTCAATTGAAAAAATTGAAAGATATCTTGAAAAGAGAGTTCCTGACGAGGTAAAAAAATATATTCTTGAAAACAGGCTTTATATGAGTTAATAATGCATCTTATGGAGATTTGACTATGAACAAAGAAAAAATGGTACAAAAGTTAAAGGAAAAGATAAGTGACAAAAGATATGAACATTCTGTAGGCGTTTCTTACACAGCAGCATGCATGGCAATGGTTTATGGTGCAGATGTGGAAGCTGCAAGAACCGCAGGTCTTTTACATGATTGCGCGAAGGGACTTTCAACCAAGGATAAGCTTGAAAAAGCTAGAAAGTATGGGTTGCCGGTCAATAAGTATGAGGAAAGCCACCCTGAGATGCTTCATGCTAAGCTTGGAGCTTATTATGCCAGATATAAGTTTGATATAACCGATGAAGATATATTAAATGCGATTACCTGGCATACAACCGGAAGACCTAATATGTCTCTTTTGGAAAAAATTATTTTTGTAGCAGATTATATAGAACCAAACAGAAAAATGATAAAGGATATGGAAGAGATACGACGTGAGGCATTTACTGATTTGGATAAGAGTATAGTCCATATACTTAAAAATACCATTGAATATCTTGAAAACAGTATGGATGATATGGATTATATGACTAAGATGACATATGATTATTATGTAAATAAGTAATAAAAAAGTCATTATTGTTTTCAAAATTTTATATAAGATATATTCGTTTAGTAAATAACATAATTTACAAGGAGACTAACTATATGAATTCTAAGGAAATGGTTAAAATTGCCTATAATGCACTTGATGAAAAAAAAGCGCATGATATAAAAATAGTTAATATAGGAGATATATCTTCAATAGGAGATTATCTTGTTATAGCAGATGGCTCAAATAATAATCATGTTCAGGCTTTATGTGATAACGTTGATGAAATGATGCACAAATCCGGTTATAAATTAAAAAATAAAGAAGGATATTCAAATGGAGGATGGATTTTACTTGATTATTATGATATAATTGTTCATATATTTTCAGAAGAAGAACGTTCCTTCTACGATTTAGAACATATCTGGCGTGATGGAGGATACGTTGCGATTGGAGAATTGTAGGTTTTATGAAATCAGACAGTATTCTTAAGGAAAATTATAAAAAAATCAATCAATTATCAGCCAGATGTATGAAGGCTATTATATTACTGTTAATTTTAGGCTTTATCTATAGTTTTTTTGTTTCAGATATAGATAGAGCATTACTTGTTATACTTTTTTCCATTTCAATATTCATTTCTTTAATCCCTATTCTTTTAATTAATATTTTAAAGTGGGACGAATCAAAATTAACAAAATATATTGTAATTATTTGTATATGCATAGATATGACAATTATGCTTACAATGTTTTCAAGCTATATATTTCCTGTAATACTTTTTCCTATACTCATGGCATCACTTTATTATAACCAGACATTTGTGTTATTTACCTCATTACTTGTTTCCGTGAGTATATTAATATCAGATTTCCTATCAGTAAGATATATAAATTATTTTGTGGGTAATCCATATAGTACATATGATGACGCTTTGATGGGATATGCGGTTGTACATATTGTTGTAGTATTTGTATTATCTATAGCTGCATATTTTATAGTTCAAAGAAATTCTATGATGATTAATTCAGCTATAGATACAGCTGTAACTATGCAAAACAACCAAAAAGGTCTTATTTATGCATTTTCAGAGATAAGTGAGAGTAAATCCAAGTCTACAGGCGAGCATATAAAGAGAGTTGCCGAATATATGCGTATTATGGGAAGGGCTTCCGGATTTGACGAGGAATATGTTGATATGCTTTCCACAGCATCCATGATGCATGATATAGGAAAGCTTATGATTAGCGAAGAGATACTCGATAAACCTGAAAGACTTACTGACGAAGAGTACCAGATTATGAAAAATCACGTTCTTTATGGAGAAGCTTTGCTTGAAAAATGTCCGGGTGAACTTATGCATATAGCTTGTATACTTGCAAAAGAACACCATGAAAGATGGGATGGTTCCGGATATTTGGGCATGAAGGGCGAAGAAATAGCGTATATCAGTCGACTTATGGCAGTTTGTGACGTGTTTGATGCTCTTACATCAGAAAGATATTATAAAAAGGGGTGGACCCTTGAGGAAACCTTCGATGAAATAGTTAGCTTAAGTGGTAAGCACTTTGATCCGGCAGTAATTAAACTTTTTATACAAAATTTTGATGAATTCAAAGAAGTACATAACAGAATTCAGGATAAACAGATTTACTAGGTTGATATGCATGATATATTTATATAATTATGGGCTTTAGATGAATTAGCCTTAACGGAGTGATAAGATGTATAAGGTAATAAACGAATACTTGAATATGGTTAATATCAGAGAAAATAATGAAATATACAATCGTTTAACGTGTTTTCTTGACAACTGTGAAATGATAAAAAAATATACTGTCACAGTCAATTTTCAAAGATATATAGTGGATATTAAACTTAAAGAATTTAATGTTGATAATTCAGTTTGCTGTTTCGATATGTTTAACAGAAGTGTATCTTATCCTTACTCCGAAATGCATGTACGCTTTAACGAAGGAAAATGCATAAGATACAGATACATAACCAGCAAAGAAGATAAAGATGCAATTTACTGTGATATAATGATTAGCTAGTGGTAGATATATGTCAGATTATAAGATATGGATAGCTAATATAGCTAACCATAAATTTGCCAAATCAAAACGCTCAAATTCTTTATAGGTGCTAAAAATCGAAAACTCGCTATCGCTCAAACAGTTCGATTTTTTTAACGCACCTATTTTGAATTTTCGCTTTTGATTTAACGCAAATTGGGTTAAATGCTATATTAGCTATCCATATCTTATATAATCTGACATATATTTTGATTAAAATGTTCTAAACAGTCCGACAACCTTACCTAAAATTGATAGATT
>JAFUEG010000285.1 GCA_017464045.1 Lachnospiraceae bacterium | reverse complement strand
TTTGATAAAAATAATATGATTGTAACCGAAAATATTCCGATAGGTGCATTAAGAATCAGAGATTATCTGTCTCTTATCGGAAGCAAGTCGGGAAAAATGGATCAGGTAATTGCCGATTTTGTAGAAAGTGATATAGTTACATTTCGTAATATATATCTTAACGATAAAGAGATAAAAAATATAATTGCTGTCGGTGAGGTTATCAAGGTCTTAAAGAAAACAATGCCGGATATTGATACCAATGAGAAGATAAGTAAGGAACAATTTGATAAGGTATATAACAGAGCCATAAAATTGTCACCTCAGGAGCTTACCGAAAAATACGGCATACCGTATGAGAGGGCAACGCTTATCCTTCCGACTATACTTATATACAAATCACTTCTTAACAACTGTAAGGCAGAGGATATATATGCACCTAATCTTTCTTTTTGTGACGGTATTGCAGCGTCGTATATCGATGAGGGCAGCAGGGTTGCATTTTCACATGACTTCAGTGAGGATATAGTGGCATCCGCAACCAATATCAGCAAGAGATACAGGTGTAATCAATCCCATCTTGATGCAGTTTCAGAGCTTGCACTTAAGATATTTGACAGTGTTAAGAAGATACATGGTATGGGCAAGCTGGAGAGGCTTCAGCTTCAGATAGCGGCTATACTTCATGACTGCGGTAATTACATAAGCATGAATAACGGTGCCATTAATTCATATTACATAGTGGCCAATACTGAGATAATAGGTCTTTCGCACAAGGAAAGAATGGAGATTGCCAATATTGTTAAGTACAATATTTTATATCTTCCGTCGAGAGAGAAAATCCAGGCGGAACTCGGAAGCTGCAATTACATAACCATAGCAAAGCTTGTTGCTATACTTAGAATTGCAAATATACTTGATAAGAGTCATCTTCAGAAAATCGAGGATACCAATATAACGCTTAAGGATGATAAGCTTATAATATCAGCGGTTACCTATGATGATATATCTCTTGAAGCCGGACTTTTTGAATCAAGAGCAGATTTCTTTGAGCAGGTATACGGTATAAGACCGGTGCTCAGATTCAGAAGAAATATATAAGACAGAAATATATAAGATAAAAAGTAATATTTATATGAACGGTATATGAAAGATATATCATTTAAAATTTTTTGAATTTTTAATGAAAGGAATGCGGATTATGGATAAGAGAAACTTTGATAAACCGGAGTATTATTATAACAGAGAATTATCCTGGCTGTTATTTAACTATCGTATATTAAATGAGGCCAAGGATAAAACTATTCCTTTGTTTGAACGTATAAAATTTTTATCAATTACGGCATCAAATTTGGATGAATTTTTCATGATCAGGGTTGCATCTTTGATTGACCTTGTGAGTGCAGATGTAAGAAAAAAAGATATAGCAGGTCTTACTCCTAAGGGACAGCTTGAAAAGATAATACCTGAGACTAAGGAAATGATGAAGTCACAGTATCAGACGCTTAACCGTTCTCTTGTACCTGCGCTTGAGGCAGAAGGACTTAAGCTCGTAAAACGATATGAAGATTTGACTGAAAAGCAGGCAAAGTATGTTGATAAATATTTTGAAAAGGATGTTTATCCGGTTCTTACGCCTATGGCGGTTGATTCATCCAGACCGTTTCCTCTTATCAGAAATAAAACCTTAAATATAGGTGCGCTTATACATGATAAGAAAAAGGATGTAGTTGATATAGCAACAGTTCAGGTTCCGTCGGTTTTGCCGCGTGTAATCGAGCTTCCTAAGGAGGGAGAGGCAAGAGAAATTATTCTTCTTGAGGAAATAATTGAGAAGAATCTGGACAAACTATTTCTTAATTACGAGATAGTCTGTGCTCATCCTTACAGAGTAATGAGAAATGCGGATCTTGCCATAGATGAGGATGATGCTGCGGACCTTCTTAAGGAAATAGAAAAGCAGATTAAGAAGCGTGCCTGGGGCGAGGTTATAAAGCTTGAGGTTGCAGCGGACATGGATAAGAGACTGCTTAAAGAGTTAAAGAAGCAGCTTCAGGTAGAAAGCGAATATGTATATTCTATAAACGGACCGCTTGACCTTACATTTCTTATGAAGGTTAGCGGACTTGATGGTTTCGATCATCTTAAGTACAAAAAATACATACCTCAGCCTGTACCGGGAATCAACAATGATGAAAATCTGTTTGATCAGATTAAGAGAAAGGATATACTTTTGCATCATCCGTATTATGAATTTACGCCGGTTGTTGATTTTATAAGGCAGGCAGCGGTTGATCCGGATGTTCTTGCCATAAAGCAGACACTTTACCGTGTAAGCGGTAATTCCCCGATAGTTGCCGCTCTTGCTCAGGCAGCGGAAAACGGCAAGCAGGTTACCGTTTTGGTTGAGCTTAAGGCAAGATTTGATGAGGAAAATAATATCGTCTGGGCAAAGAAGCTTGAAAAAGCAGGCTGCCACGTTATATACGGACTTGTTGGTTTAAAAACTCACTCCAAGATTGCACTCGTTGTAAGACGTGAGGAGGAGGGCATAAAAAGATATGTTCATCTTGGAACCGGTAACTACAATGATATTACGGCAAAGATATATACCGATACAGGTATGTTTACTGCATCGGACTCCATAGGTGAGGATGCTACCGCTGTATTTAACATGCTTTCCGGTTATTCCGAACCACCAACATGGAATAAGCTTATGGTTGCTCCTATCTGGATGAAGAAGAAATTTGTAAGTCTTATCGGACGGGAGATAGAAAATGCAAAGCAGGGCAAGGAGGCACGTATTGTTGCCAGGATGAATTCCCTTTGCGATCCTGTTATAATTAAAAATCTTTATGAAGCATCCTGTGCAGGTGTAAAGATTGATTTGATAGTAAGAGGTATCTGCTGTCTTAAAGCGGGAGTTAAGGATTTAAGTGAAAATATAACCGTAAGGTCTATAGTCGGAAACTTCCTTGAGCATGCGAGAATATTCTACTTCTACAACGATGGTTTTGAGGATGTGTATATGGGAAGCGCAGACTGGATGCCAAGAAACCTTGATAAGAGAGTTGAGATAACCTTCCCTGTTGAGGATGCGGATCTTAAAAAGGATGTAATAGAGATTTTAAATATACAGCTTGCAGATACATTAAAGGCACATGTAATGCTTCCTGACGGAACCTATGAGAAGCAGGATTTAAGAGGAAGGGATAAGCTTGAAGCTCAGCTTTTCTTCTGCAAACAGGCGGTAAATAATTCGAAGAACGAAAAGAAGGAAAAAGAATCAAGAGTATTTACCCCTAAGACGAAGGTAGATTAATCAAAAGCGTTATTTAACCTTGACAAATAATCGCATGTCTTGGTATAAAGGTAAGGCGGATTGAAAAGATAATTAAATCCGAAAAGAAAAAGAATTAATTAACACATCACTAAGGAGGATTTTAACGTGGAAAAGTTCTTTAAAATCAAAGAAAACGGTTCGACAGTACGTACCGAAATCTTTGCCGGACTTACAACCTTTTTTGCAATGGCTTATATAGTTTTTGTAAACCCGAATCAGGTTGCTGCAGAGGGAGCAAACGGTTGGCTCGTTGCAGCAGGAGCAGAACCTGTGACTATGGGCAAGATATGGAATTCGGTATATATTGCATCGATTCTTGTAGCGATTATAGGTACATTGCTTATGGCATTTTATGCAAGGATGCCTTTCGCACAGGCTTGTGGAATGGGTCTTAACTCATTTTTCTGTACAACCTTTGTTGCCGGTGCATTTTTCGGTGGAGAGGATATAGTTACAGGTTATCAGGCAGGTCTCGTTATAGTATTTGTTTCAGGTCTTGTATTCCTTGTACTTTCGGTAACAGGATTAAGAAAATATATAGCAACAGCGCTTCCTGAGTGTCTTAAGAAAGCGATTCCTGCAGGTATCGGCTTATTTATAGCCATGATAGGTCTAAAAAATGCCGGCATTATCGAAAGCAATCAATACACCTTTGTACAGTTCTTTGATATACACGGAAGAATTAAGTCCATAGGCGATGGTGTAACATCACTCGATGTATGGCATGAAATAGTTCCTGTAATAGTTGCACTTTTAGGTGTATTTATCATTGCAATACTTGCAAAATATAATATAAAAGCAAATGTTATAATCGGTATTTTGATTTCAACTGTTCTTTACTATGTGATGATGTGGGAGCTTCCTTCATTTGATACAAGCCAGATAGGACAGTCGTTCAGAGACTTTAAGGATATAGGTTTGTTTGGTGTATTTAAGGGAGAAGCATGGGATGCAGCCTTCAACGGGGAGTTTATAGGTGGTGTATTTGCAGCAGTCGTGCTTATTATAGCATTCTGTCTTGTAGATATGTTTGATACAGTAGGAACAATCTACGGTACGGCAGCATCAGCAGGCATGCTTGATGAAAACGGTGATCCTATAAGACTTAACCAGTCTATGATGTGTGACTCAATCGGTACAGTATCCGGTGCTTTACTTGGTACTTCAACCTGTACAACCTTTGTTGAGTCTGCTTCAGGTGTAGGTGCCGGTGGTAGAACAGGACTTACAAGTGTAATTACAGCACTTTGCTTTGTAGTGTGCTTATTCTTAAGCCCTCTTGCAAGTATTATCCCAAGCTGTGCAACAGCTCCTGCACTTATATTTGTAGGTGTTCTTATGGCTAAGAACTTTGCAAATGTTGATATGGATGATATGCGTTCGGCAGTTCCTGCTTTCCTTGCACTTATTATGATGCCGCTTACCTACTCAATCTCAAACGGCATAGGACTTGGTGCAATCGCATATGTGATAATTACACTCTTTAGTGGTAAGTTTACAAAGAAAGATATCGTAGTTACAGTTATAGCAGCACTCTTCGTATGCAAATTTATATTCGTAACGATGTAGGGTGAATTACGGCTGCGTAATTTGATTAAAAACAGGCTGATAGAAAGCTAACCATCAATTTGCTAAATCAAGGCACTCAAATTCTTTATAGGTGCTAAAAATCGAAAACTCGCTACGCTCAAACAGTTCGATTTTTTTAACGCACCTATTTCGAATTTGAGTTGTTGATTTGACGCAAATTGGGTTAAATGCTTTCTATCAGCCTGTTTTTTAATATATTTTCGCAGCCTGTATATGTGTACTCGCTATAGAGCGTTTACGATATGTAAATCATATTTTGATTTTATATTTTAGTCGTGGAAATAAGAAAAATGTTTATAGTGTAATTTGCACAAAATTTCTTGTTGAATTTGATGAAATTGCTGTATAAGTTGCAGAAATGCTTGTATAATGAGCTTTTACATGCTATTCTAATATAGATATATTAGCGTGTTCGCTGATTTTATAATTAAGTTCTTTATTTTATGTTACCTAATAATCATAAAAAGGGGAGGAAAAAATATGAGGAAATCAAAAAGGATTTTGAAAAGAGTTCTTTCTGTTGCAACAGCAGCCTTGATGACAGTCGGTATGCTTAGCATTGGTGGAACCCAAAGAAGCATGGAGGCAGTTAAGGCAGCCGAGCCAAATGTTGATGCTGCAAGTCAGGTGAATTTTAGTACTATTTTAGGCCGTGCAGCCAACTATGGACTTTTGGCAGACCGTATAAATCAGGACAGCCATATGGAAACTACCATAGCAACCAAGATTTTTAAACCAAAGGGAGCAAATGAAATTGATTTGTGTGGTGCCGATCCTGTATGGCTTTCTATAGCATCGCTGGATTTGTCTGAGAACAGCAATACATATCCTCTTGATTTTGGTTCAAAAATATATCAGGGTGCTTCAAGCATGACATACTATCTTGAGACCACTGCGGATGTGTATGCTAAGGCAAAAACAAAAGCTGTAGACCCTGGTCATGTTAATGCGGATATTGTTCTGATTGAGCGTTCTCAAGCTGAAATAGAAGCCAGTGTAAATACTATGCAGACAGAGATAAAAGCTAAGTCTGATGAGTTAAAGGCTAAAACAGGTTTAAATATTGATGATATCGGAAGTGGTTCGGCAGGTAATTATACCATTGATCTTACAGGAAAAGGATATGAAGGAAAGACGGTTTATATCAATGTTCCTGATGATCATGCGATACAAACCTCTTTAAATTCAAGTGAAGGTTTAAAGATAAAAAAGGATGATAGTACTGTTATAGTATTTAATCTGGAAGGTACTAATATTTCCATGAACAAGTACAATGTTAACGGTATTACAACTGAGCAGACTTTTGGTGGAGAAGAGTCAGATCATAACAAATCTGTTGATAAGAGTATATGTCAAAAGATTGTTTGGAATATGCCAAATGCAACAAGTGTAAGCCTTGATACAACTGCAGGATTGTTTATCATACCTCAGACAACCGCAGTTATTGATCAGAGAACATCTGCCGGATGGATTGCAACAGGCGGAACAATTAATGTAAATGGTGAGTTCCACTATATATATCATGACAGAAGCACAGCAGCTAATAACCAGTTATCTTTTGGTATTAGAAAGGCTTTTACAAAGAAGTTAACATCTGCCGAAGCAGAAGCAAATGAGGTTGGTACAATAAGTGCAGATGAGGATGAGTATACATTTGAAATTTACGAGAGTAACAGCAGCTATGATGTAACAGGTACTCCTTATGCAACAGTTACAAATGATGCTAATTCAAAAGTTTCTTTCCCTGTATATACATTTGATGGAGCAGGAGACTATTACTTTGTTATAAAAGAAAAAGCCGGAACTACAAAGGATTATATACAAATTGCAGATGGTGAGATTGATTTTAAAATAACTGTATCTGTTGATGCAAGTGGTAATTACTCTTATAAGTACTCATCAAGTAAGTACGCAACAGCTGCAGATAAGCAGGCCGGTAATTCGATTACTACACACACTAATGAACCGGTTTCACCTCCTGAGCTTACATTTGGTAGATTTTATAATAAGGTTAATGTAGGAAATCTTGAGATTACAGTAAGAGATGAGGATACAAAGGAGCTTGTTCCCGGAGCTAAGGTTAAGGTAACGGATCCAAGTGGCAAGATTGAAGAATATACAACTGATGCAAATGGTAAGATTACAGTTGAGAATTCACCTATAGGCAATCATAGTATTGTGGTGACAGAGGTGCCTGCAAACTATAGAGTTACAACAGGCGAAACCGCAACCGTAGAGGTTGAGGAGGGTAAGACTGCAACACATCTTGCTGAGATTACGACCACAGGTGGTCTTAAGGTAACAGTGTTGGAGGAAGATACAGGAGCACCTGTTAAAGATGCTATTGTTAAGGTTACAGATGAAAAAGGTAACTCAAAAGAATATACAACTGATGAAAATGGTGTAATACTTGTAAATCCTACAGATACAGGTAATTATGAAGTGGTTGTAACAAAGGTTCCTGCAGGAAAGAAAGTAACTGTTGGAGAAAAGAATACTCTTATAGTTACAAAAGGCGATATAGTTGAACATTTAGCTAAAATCAATACGGCAAATACAGGTAATCTTGAGATAACCGTAACTGATGAAAAGACCAATACACCTGTACCTGATGCTACAGTTGATATAACAAATCCTTTGGGAGTGACTGATACACATACAACAGATACAAATGGAAAGGTTTCACTTACAGGTGTACCTGTTGGAGATTATACGGTTGAGGTAACTAAGGTTCCTGAAGGATACTCAGTAACAACAAATCAAAAGACTACTGTAACTGTAACGGAAAATGAAACATCAACAAAAGAGGTTAAGATAAATACCAGTACAGCTACTCCGGAGCCATCTAAGACACCTACTAATACAACTAATGTCAAGGCTACAAATACATCTGATAAATCACCTCAGACAGGAGATGACTTTAATGCTAAGGCAGCAGTTGTGATGTTAATCATTTCCTTAATTGGAGTTTTAGCATTGATTTACGGTAAAAAGAAGTACGACATATTTTAAAAATTATAATTAAAGACATTATCCAATGTGCCATGAGAATAATCTCATGGCACATTTTGTTCTATTAACTTCAAACATTTACGTTGAAATTATATATCTTTTTCATAAAGTTTTCACATATAACATATTGATATTTTGAACTCGTATTAGTTATAATAAAAACTGTGATTATATGGGAAATAATGTTATTTTGAAAGGAAATATAATGGTTATGTTAAAGACACTTGGAAAGCATCTTAAGGAATTTAAATCTGCCACTATACTTACACCCATATGTATGATTCTTGAGGTAATCTTTGATATGATTATACCCCTTTTAATGGGCAAAATTGTAAGCAACGGTATTGAAAAAGGAGATATGGATTACATAGTAAAAACAGGCATAGTTATGGTGATTCTTGCTTTGCTTGGTCTGTTATCCGGTATTTTAGGCGGAGTGTTTGGAGCAAAGGCATCAACCGGTTTTGCCAGAAATCTGAGAGAGGCAATGTTCAATAATATCCAAACCTTTGCTTTTTCAAATATAGATAAATATTCAACATCCGGTCTTGTAACGAGACTTACTACTGATGTTACCAATGTTCAAAATGCATTTCAGATGCTTATAAGAATGTGTGTAAGGGCACCATTTTCCATGATTATTGCAATGATAATGGCATTTATGATAAATGCAAGAATTGCAAGCATTTATCTTGTTGCCGTAATCTTTTTGTCGGCATTTCTTGTCTTCGTTATGTCGAGAGCTATGAAGTATTTTTCTGAAGTTTTTAAAAAATATGATGATTTAAATGAGAGCGTTCAGGAAAATGTATCAGCCATAAGAGTTGTCAAGGCATACGTCAGAGAAGAATATGAAAATGAAAAATTTAAGAAAGCCAATAATAATATATACAGGATGTTTATTAAGGCAGAAAAGGTTATGGCTTTTACAACTCCGACCATGATAGCAACTGTAAATGTAACTATTCTTCTTATAAGCTGGGTGGGAGCCCATATGATTATTTCGGGAACAGGGGGACTTAATACCGGTGATCTGGTTAGCCTTCTTGCTTATTGTATGAATTTACTTATGAGTCTTATGATGGTTGCGATGATATTTGTTATGGTATCCATGAGTATGAGCTCAGGTAAACGTATCG
>JAFUEG010000284.1 GCA_017464045.1 Lachnospiraceae bacterium | reverse complement strand
GGATATTCTTCAATATATTCTTTAGCATATTCATATGCTTTTTCATAATTATTTAACTTTTCACAGCATATTATCCTTGCATACAAAAACTCTTGAAGATACAAACTGTCACCATACGAAATACCCTGTTCTATGCTTGTAAGAGCACTATTATAATCATCCAATGCAATATAATATGCCGCATATTTGTAACATATATCCGGAGTATACCCATAAGCATTCGTATATATATCAAGATTAGATTTCATTTTCTCATAATCACCTGACTGCTCATAACAATTTGCTGCATACAAACTCATATCTGTATATCCTGCCTCAACAGCACGTTTAAAACATGCAACTGTTGATACATAATCACCATACTTATATCTGTCCAATGCATCCGTCAGTTCTATAAGAAAATCAATTTTATCATTATCATAGTATTTTTCAGGATATTTTTCTTTTATGGACGAGTAAATTCTTTGGGCAGATGCAAAATCAGAAAGCTTTATATAAGCATCCGCTTTATACATTTCAATGTCTACATCAATTTTTTCAGAAAACCATTGATTACATTTAAGAGCACTGTTAAAACTCTCTATAGCCGCATCATACTCACCACTATTAAAATAATCCAAACCTTCATTACGAAATGCTTTCTTTTTGGTAAAGATATGCAAAGCACCATATATTATAACAGCCAATACAATTAATGCAAAAATAATATTATAATATAACTTTATTTTTCTATACTTTACTCTTTTTTTTCTTATGCCAGAGTTTTTAACCTGATTTTTTTTTACATTACTTCTATTTATTGCATCCTTTGTTGTTTTCTTGGGTGTTACTTTTTTATTTGTTTCTTTCATATCTATCAATACCAGCAAATACAAATCATTATATAATTCTTTACATTCCTATAAGCTGATAGAATTCCTCCAAAGTTAAATTATTATCATGCATAAAGGTTGCAGCCTCAATACCTACATACCTAAAATGCCATGGTTCAAATGTAACGCCTGTAACATCTGTTTTACCGGCAGGATATCTAACTATATATCCATATTGATAACAGTTTTCGTCAAGCCATGCAACTGTTGCATCCGAAGCAAGAGTTTCATCTAAGTTTGTGTAGTATAATCCGGCTATATCTAAAGCCAATCCTGTTTCATGCTCACTGTATCCTGGTCTTTGAACTACTGTTGCAGCCTGAGCTTCTGCATCCTCCTGCTCTAAACCAAACTGTGACATAATAGCCTGTGTTTTTTCGTCAAATATCTCCTGTTGTTTTTCTTTGCTTCTGTAACCCGAAACTATCTTATACTCATTTCCGGCAGCATTACATGCATCAAGCATATGTACAAGATCGTCATGACTTCTTGCATCTATATCCTCACGACAGTTAAGTGTATAATGCTCAAATGTGTATCCATCCTGTAAAGGATGAGTGCCATTTACAAGTACAAGAAGACTTGAGTTGTTTTGATATATGGCATTAGCCTGAGCAACAAGCTGATTATGAGCTTCTACAGCCGGATCTTCAGTTATAGCTTCAGTGGTTGTTTCTGTCGTTGTCTTTTTATCTTTGTTCTTTTTTCCGTGAGAAAAAAGCTTTCCAAGCAACACAATAAAAACAATAAATACAATTACAGCAATTATTGTATATATAAGCAGGCTGTAATCCTTAGCCTTTGTGTGTCTTATAAGTTTTCTGACATAACGTTTGAACCATTTTATGAATTTTTTGAAACCACTCTTAAGATGTGTCCAGATAAACTGACACGCTCCCATAATTTTAAGACCAATGAACTGTAAAACCTCTTTTACCTTATCCATAGTTTCTCCTCTCACAAAGCATATATAATTTAAAAGAATTATAGATATAAATACAATTAACATAATTCTAACAGAATTTACATTTAAAAACAAGAAGGATTATCGCAACTTAATAATATTTTAAAGAATTTTTCAAAAATAACTTGATTATTATATTTTTTTCTTGAATGAACGATTAAATTGATGTAAACTATTTCAGTGATTAAACTTAACTAAAGATATTTTACCGGAGGATATTTTTTCCATGAAAAAAATCGGATTTGATAACGAAAAATATATAAAATTACAATCAGAAAATATAAGAAACAGAATAAATATGTTTGGTGGGAAACTCTATCTGGAATTTGGAGGCAAGCTCTTTGATGACTACCATGCTTCAAGAGTTTTACCCGGCTTTGTACCTGATACCAAGGTTAAAATGCTTCTTGAATTAAAGGATCAGGCAGAAATTGTTATAGTTATTAATGCCGATGCCATCGAGCAAAATAAAAAACGTGGAGATTTAGATATAACATACGATTTGGATACCTTAAGACTTATCGACGCTTTTCGTGGTATAGGTCTTTATGTGGGCAGTGTTGTCATAACCAGATTTAACGGACAACCGGCAGCATGCGCCTTTGAAAAAAGACTTATTTCGCTTGGCATAAAAGTGTATAAGCATTATTCCATACCTGATTATCCTGCAAATATTCCGCTTATAGTCAGCGAAGAAGGATTCGGTAAAAATGATTATATAGAAACTACCCGTTCATTAGTTGTTATCACTGCTCCGGGACCGGGAAGCGGCAAGATGGCTACTGCTCTTTCCCAGCTCTATCACGAACACAAACGTGGAGTTAAAGCCGGATATGCCAAGTTTGAAACATTTCCTATATGGAATGTTCCTCTTAAACACCCCGTAAATATTGCATATGAAGCTGCCACTGCAGACTTAAAAGATGTAAATATGATTGACTCCTTCCACCTTGACGAGTATGGCGAACAGGCTGTTAATTATAACAGAGATATCGAGATTTTCCCTGTTCTACGTGAAATACTTAAGCAAATTATGGGTGAGTCACCATACAAAAGTCCTACTGATATGGGAGTAAATATGGCAGGCTACTGTATATCTGATGACGATGTAGTACGTGAGGCTTCTATACAGGAAATAATCAGAAGATATTATACCGCTCTCTGCGCAAATAAGCGTGGTGCGGAAAACAAAGATGAAATATATAAAATTGAACTTCTTATGCGACAGGTTGATGCAACTATAGATGACAGACCTGTTGTTGCGGCTGCATTAAAGAAGGCGGAGGAAACCGGTAATCCGGCTGTTGCCATGCAGCTTGAAGATGGCAGAATTATTACAGGAAAAACAATCGATTTACTTGGTTCAAGTTCTGTACTTTTACTTAATGTTTTAAAAGAACTTGCAGGTATACCTGATGAAATCGAACTGATATCACCTACAGTTATCGAACCTATACAAAAACTTAAGATTGAACATCTGGGTAATCACAATCCACGACTTCATACTGATGAAGTATTAATTGCATTATCCATATGTGCCGTAACAAACCCTACAGCTGAGCTTGCCATGCAGCAGCTTTCAAAACTAAAAGGGCTTGAAGCACACTCAACAGTTATACTTTCAAAGGTTGACGAACAATCCTTCAAGAGACTTGGAGTCAATATAACTTATGAGCCAACCTATCAGACTCAAAGCTTATATCATAAGTAATATATATCTAAAAATATACTCTATACGGATATGAATGGTTTAAGTTATTCATATCCGTATTTTTATGGAAATGATTCTGCAACGCAAAGTACTCCCCATCCTATTCTCTCATTTGGAATACTGACTGTTCCCGGGAGTTTCTTAGCTCCTTTTATAAGATAACTTTTAAGCTTCTCTCCATATAAAAACGGATCATTACCATCTGTTATGCCATATTGCATAAGCAGGGCTGCTGCTGAACTTACAAACGGAGCTGCAAAAGATGTTCCGGATAAAACCGCATATCCGTTATCAGGTGCAGCCACATTAATATCCACGCCGGGAGCAGCTATATCCGGCTTTATATCATTTGAAGCAGTATATCCGCGTCCGGAAAATGCAGCATAAGTAAGATTATTTTGATTATATGCTCCGACACTTATAATATTATCTGCAGTTGAAGGTATAGTAAGTGTTGTAAGTTCTTTCGGACGTAAAAATCTTAACTCTGAACTGGTTGAAGATGCAACCGGAAGCCATATATTTACTCTACCGTTTATTATGGTCTTGGGATTAAATTTTATTTTCCAGACCCCCTCCTGTAGAAATTGATTTTGTGGTACTATACTTATATATGTTTCCTGATTAGAATTAAGTGGTGTCGGATATCCGTTTAATATAAAAATATTCATGTTATTAATTGAATATTTCATAGTATTCTGATAATTATTAAACGGTCCTAATTCATTACCGTCAGGTGTAACAAGAAAAATATCGATAATATCTGAAAATTTACGCCATATCTGTATATTAATTCCCTGTTCAAACCGGCTTACAAAAAACTCTTCCTGATGCCATGATTTTTCCATAATATTAAACTCGGTATGCCTTGATGTTGCACCTTCATTTCCTGTTCCCGTAACAATAGATATTTTGGACAATTCCGATACAGAATCTATATATTTTTCTATTATTGCACCCGAAGCATGATCTCCGTAATTATTACCAAAGCTTAGGTTTACAACCAGCGGAAGTAAAAGCTCCATAGATTTTTTTATAGCATATGTCAGACCAAGCATTATAGAAGTCGTTCTTGAGAAACTTTCATTATAATTCTCAGTCAGCTTTATGATTAGCAGCTTTGCTCCGGGAGCAAGCCTTTTTATTATGCTTGAAACTGCGGTTCCATGACCGCTGGAATCAACAGCCACATTACGATTATTATCCTTTATAAGTTCATTGATATCAGCCTCGCTGTAAACACTTCCGATTTTTAAATTATATGGTGGGTTTCCATCTATACTTTGATCCCAAATCTCATAAAGCGTAGTTTTATTATCTGATAAAAATTCTGAATGCAAATAATCTATGCCTGAATCAATTATTGCAACCAGAACACCTTTTCCATCAAAAATATTATCTTGATTATTTATCAGATTAAAACAAGACATGTTGTATCCATCGGGGGATTTTAGTTGTGTATATCCCAAATTAGAATCACTTAAAAAATCTGTTTCAAAATACACGGCTTTAGGCTTTTCAATAAAAATAATTTGAGGAATATTGGACAATGCTGCTATATCTTTTTGTTTAATCCTTATAATTGCATATCCGTTAAACAATTCAATAAATGAAAATGGTACTATAGTATTTATATCATTTAAGTTTCCAAAATATCTTATTATCAATTCCCACTCATCATAATCAGGATAAAAACCTTCATTTAAATTAAGGGAATTTCTTCTTTCATCATATGAAATACTCAAAGATAAATTAAGTTCCGTACTTACTTTAGATCTGTCAAGTGCCACATAAGCCCCCATATAAAAATAATTGTCATAAAATGTCATCATTATTTAAAAAACACTTACTCTCTTCGACATCTTTTTTATGTATAAGCTACTATAATTCCACTTAAGAAACGACGGAGGTTTTAATGAACTACATAGTTTATGCGGATGTAATGTTCTTTTGGAATTTTTTTATAAACATATGCACACTTTTAATTTCCCAAAGACTTTTACATACACGTATCAATCTCAAAAGAATTCTACTATGGTCTTTTATAACAGGTGCTCTTACGGATGTCGTCTATATAATATTTTATGACAATATTCTTCTTCCAATATTTTATGCGCTTTGTTATATATTTATGACTTATATGTTTTTTAAAACCGAAACCGTTCGGGAATTACTGCAAAAAAATATGGCAGTACTAAGCTCAATGTTATTTATCTACGGTATTATCAATATTTTTAAGGGAGGTGAACAGCTATCCTTAGCTCATATACTAATATCACTTATGACTGGTACCTTGCTTTTTTGTTTTACCGCAAGTCTCATAAGCCATAAATTATCAGGAAAATATTATAAATTAATACTTTGCCTGTCCGGAAAAAAAATATATGCAACAGGATATAAAGATACTGGTAATACGCTTGAAGATCCATATACACATAAGCCGGTTATGATTTTAGATTATAGGATTATGAAAAAACTTACCAGTGAAGATGCATATACGATAATTATAAATTATCAAAAGACAGGATATATGGACTATGCTGCTTTTAAAAACATTTCTTGTATAAGCCTTCATCCGGTGCCATATCAGACAGTCAGTTCTTCATGTGTATTTATGCCCGTATTTATCATGGACTATATGGTTTTGACAGATGAAAAAAAAGCATATAAGAAAATGGCTTTTGGAATAAGCAGATATAAATTAAATAATGATTTTCAGGTTCTTTTAAATGAGAATATGTAAATAAAGTTTAGAGAGGAGTTATTCAAATGATTAGTGTTATTAGCAATAACAAATTTAGTTTTAACATAAAAAGTGTCGCAAATTTTATATTATTTCCTAAAAATGAGGTGCATTATATAGGAGGTGCTGAGATTCTTCCACCCCCTCTTTCAGCTGAAGACGAAGCAGATTTACTGGAACAGCTTACAAACGGCGATGATGTGGAAGTTAAAAAAACACTTATAGAACATAACTTAAGACTTGTTGTATATATTGCAAAAAAATTTGATAATACAGGTGTAGGAGTTGAAGACCTTATATCCATTGGAACCATAGGACTTATAAAGGCCATAAATACATTTAAAACTGATAGAAATATAAAACTTGCAACTTATGCTTCAAGATGTATTGAAAATGAAATCCTTATGCATTTACGAAGAAGCTCTCGTACCAAAGTGGAGGTTTCTATAGATGAGCCGTTAAATGTTGACTGGGATGGAAATGAATTGTTACTTTCCGATATTCTTGGTACCGATGACGATATGATATATAAAGATATTGAAGATGAAGTGGACAAAAACTTGTTAGAACAGGCACTCGACATACTTTCCGACCGTGAAAGAACAATAATAGAACTAAGATTTGGTATAGGACGGAACGATGAGGAAATGACCCAAAAGGAGGTGGCTGACCTGCTTGGCATCTCTCAATCCTACATATCACGTCTCGAAAAGAAAATAATACGCCGTCTGAAAAAAGAAATTATACGTCTTGGATAATATGTTTAACGGCACGGGGAAACTCCCGTGCCGTTAAACATCTACTTTTATGCAACTTTTTTCTTTCTCTTCCATACTGATGGTGAAAACAGTAAGAGTATTGGGAAGAGTTCGAGTCTTCCTGCAAGCATGTCAAACATAAAAACATATTTTGAGAATGCTGAATAACATGAAAAATTACATGTAGGTCCTACCTGATTAAGACCCGGACCTATATTATTGATAGTTGCGGCAACTGCCGTAAAGTTTGATGTCATATCCTTATTTTCGTATGAAATAAGAAGAAGTGATACCGAAAATATGATTATATATGTCATGAAATATACATTTATGGAGCGAAGTGTCTCATGACCTATAACCTTATCTTCTATCTTGATTTTCTTTACACTCTTAGGGAAAAGGAAGGATACTATTTCCTTTCTCACTGTTTTCGCCATAACTATAAAACGAGAAACCTTTATTCCACCACCGGTGCTGCCTGCACAGGCACCTATAAACATCAGCATAACAAGTATGGTTTTTGAAAGTGACGGCCATGTATCAAAGTCAGCCGTACCGTAACCGGTTGTTGTAATTATGGAGCCAACCTGGAAAAACGAATGTCTCACGGTGGCACCTAAGGAACCGATTTTATCATAAATATTTATAGCTATAGTTGTAACCGCAACAAAAATAATTATAAAATAAACTCTTACCTCTTCTATCTTAAATGCCTGCTTTATCTTACCGGATATAAGCAGAAAATAAAATGTAAAATTGACTCCGAACAGCACCATAAATATACCTATTATCCACTGCTGGTAAACTGTACAGCTCATTATACTGTCATTCCATATACTGAGGCCGCCTGTACCTGCGGTACCAAATGATATAGTAAGTGCCTCAAACAGATTCATACCGCCAAAAAGTAAAAGAATTACTTCTATAACAGTCATCACAAAATATATAGCATACAGATAAAAAGCCGTATCCCTTACCTTAGGAACAAGCTTGCCGACAGAAGGTCCCGGGCTTTCCGCCTTCATAAGATTCATATTGGAACCGCCTGCCATAGGAAGGATAGCCAGAAGGAAAACAAGCACTCCCATACCACCTATCCAGTGAGTAAAGCTTCTCCAGAAAAGACTGGCATGTGACAAAGCCTCAACATCCGACAAAATAGTCGAGCCTGTTGTTGTAAATCCTGAAACAGTTTCAAATAATGCATTTGTAAAATGAGGTATATCATCATTAAGTATAAAAGGAAGTGCACCCAGAACCGAAAGTATAATCCAGCTAAGTGCCGTAGTCACAAAACCTTCCTTCAGATAAAACTTCATATCCTTTGGCTTATGTAATATGATTATGGTTCCAACGAGAGCCGCCGCAAGAGCAACATATAAAAAACCAAGACCCTCTTTTTCTCCGTAAATCAAAGCCACAAGACAAGGCAGCATCATACATGCTGCCTCAATATCCATAATCCATCCTAAAACATATATAACAACGCTGTAATTCATTATTGTATCCTCTGTTCCATATAGAAATTACTTAAGAATATCCTTTAAATCCTTAAAGCCGGTATGTGTCGTAACAATGACAACCTTATCATTTTCCTGAATAACATCATCACCTTTAGGAATGATAATCTTTCCGTTTCTGTTAATACATGCAACAAGAAGATTATCCCTAAGCTTAAGTTCCATAAGAGGCTTACCTACTACCGGAGAATTCTTCTCCGTATTAAATTCAATAGCCTCTGCCTTATTGTCAAATATATGATAAAGCATCTCTATATTACTACCGATACCGTTTTGGGTAGCACGGACATGACCTATAATTGTTTCTGAGGTCATATATCTCGGATAAAGAATGCTTCCCATATCAAGATTATCGATAACATCATGGAAAGAGCTTCTCTTAATCTTGGTAATAACCTTTGCAGACGTAAACTGTCTGGCAAACAATGTTATAAGGATATTTTCCTCATCAAGACCGGTAAGAGGAACAACCGAATCAGCCTCTTCAATTCCTGCCTCGCGCAGTATAGACTCATCCGTACCATCTCCGCATATAACAAGTGCCTTCGGAATAAGAGCGCTTAGTTCCTCACATCTTTTCATATTAATCTCAACAATCTTGACATCAATATTCATCTCAGTCAACTGTTTTGCAAGATAATATGATGACTTTCCTCCTCCGATAATCATACAGTTTTTAACCTGATGTGTATCAATATCTATCTTCTTGAAAAAGTTCTGAGTATTAATCGGAGTAGCTATAAAAGTAATATAATCCTGTCCCTTAAGAACAAACGAACCATCCGGTATAACCAGCTCACCGCTTCTTTCAACGCCACATACAAGGAGCTGGGAATTATAGTTTCTTATATCCGATATATGTGCTCCGTCAAGCACATTGCCATCCGGAAGCTTAAACTTTATAAGCTCGGCATGTCCCTTGGTAAAAGCATTTATCTCTTCTGCCATAGGAAGTCGGAGTAATCTCGCAATCTCCCTTGCGGTTTCAAGCTCAGGATTGATTATGAGTGATATACCAAGCTTAGCTCTTAAGTATGCCAGCTCGTCACTATAGTCAGGATTTCTTACTCTTGCTATGGTTGCACAATGTCCAACCTGGTTAGCAATTGTACAGCAAAGCATATTAAGCTCATCTGACTCAGTAACCGCTATAAGTACATCGGTTTCATTGATTCCGGCATCAAGCAAAACTCTGTAGCTCGAACCATTTCGGGCTATACCCATATCATCATAGGTTTCAGAAACACGGTCAACCAAATCACTGTTTGTATCTATAACCGTTATATCATGCTTTTCCTGAACCAGTCGCTCAACAAGAGTATTTCCGACCTTTCCGCATCCAACGATAATTATCTTTAATCCTCTGTTTTTTTTAAATGGATTTTCCATGTCTTTTCACTATCTCCAAGAAATAAAAATTATTAATAAGTT
>JAFUEG010000283.1 GCA_017464045.1 Lachnospiraceae bacterium | reverse complement strand
GTAAATAAACTTGCGACTATAAAGCTCGCTGTAAGTAAACCTGCAATTTTTTTCTTTAATTGTTTTCTCATAAAAATTACCTCTTTTCTTTTTTTGAATATGCTGTGATATTAACACCATGTACAGGCCTTTGTAAATTTGATAAAACCGATGTTTCGCTATCATTTTGAATGATAATAAGCAAAAAAAATAATGGGTTATCAATATAGTTGATAACTCATTAAAGAGTGACTTGGCGTTAACCTTGTCACAATTTTCAATTCTACGGTTGCAACCCATCAAATATAAGCGGGTCTATTTGTTAGCTAGTCATCAATTTGCTAAATCAAAGCGTTCAATTCTTTATAGGTGCTAAAAATCGAAAACTCGCTACGCTCAAACAGTTCGATTTTTTACGCACCTATATGCGAATTTTCACTTTTGATTTAACGCAAATCGGACTAAATGCTAACAAATAGACCCGCTTATATCTGATAGGTAGTAATCATATTATTAATTGTGACAAGGTTCACGCCAAGTCACTCTTTCTATCACTCATATTCCTTCATGACTTCATTAACCGACTCCTCGCAGCTTCGCATGGCAAGTATCGTCTTTTGGATAAGTTCCGAAAGCTCAATTCCCATCATGTCTGCTCCACGTTCAATAACCTCTCTGGAACAGCCTGCTGCAAAGTTGGCACTCTTATATTTCTTCTTAACGGATTTTACCTCCATATCCTGAACACTTTTTGATGGTCTGATAAGAGCCGCTGCCCATATAAGACCGGTAAGCTCATCCGTTGCGTAAAGAGTTTTTTCCATATCATGTTCAGGCTTAACATCAACCGTAAGCTCATATCCATGGCTGCACACTCCGTGAATTACATCCTCGCTTACACCTGCCTCTCGTAAAAGTTCAGGTGCCTTTATACAGTGTTCCTCAGGATATTCCTCAAAATCTATATCATGTAAAAGTCCGACTATGCCCCAGTATTCTTCGTCTTCACCATAGCCTTCCTCTTTCGCAAACCATTTCATAACTCCCTCTACAGTAAGGGCATGCCTTATATGAAACGGATCCTTGTTGTACTTTTTTAATAACAAAAATGCCTCGTCTCTTGTAATATTAGCCTGCATGATTTTTCTCCTTTATCATTTTTCCAGAGACAATCCCGACTTAAAACTTCGTTATCTCCGGATCATTATAAGTTGTCATACAAATCCTCTGTAAAGGTCAGACTTCCTCGATAACCGGTATATGTACGATTAAATACAAGTCTTTCATTCATAGGGAAAGCTGCAGTTATAAACTGGATTCCCTTTTCAAGTCCGACTTCTTTTTCATTGGTACTGCCGATTAAGAGCGTGATGTCCTCCTCTTCACTTAAGATTGTATCATTTATCTCAAACTGGTCAGCGGTAAATACCACCTTAGGCGGTCTTGCATACTCAAGATTGGTTATCATATCTATGATTCTTTGCTTATCTTCTTCACGATAGATAGGCTCGGATATAACCACAAGAACAGGTGTAAAGCTGTAATCGTTGGCAAGGTATCTGGTTATACCTATGGCATTGGTTGCATCTGCCACAACGGCAAAACGCTTCCAGCTAAGTACACCTATCGACTGACCAAGATAACTATACACATAATCCTCTTCCTCGTCAATCACCTTATCTACAAGCTCTTTATCAAGCTTAAGTGCCTCGGCAACCTTAAGCACAAAGGCAGTAGTATCGGTAGCACCGATTGGATTACCTGCAATTCTTATGGATGGTACGCCGAATTTCTCTTCAAATTTCTTCGCCGGTCCCTTAAATAACCACGGATTAATAATTATATTAAGCGCTGCACCGGAGCATTTACGTACATCCTCGATATTTTGATGCTTTGTAAAAAATGTATTGACCTTAAGTCCAAGCTTGGAAATTATCCTGTCGATTTCCTCAAGGCTTCCGCTCCAGAATGGATCATGATAAGGAACTATGCCAAATATATTGACAAGCTTGTCGTCACGTGGCACATTTTCCTCTATTACCTGGTCTATCATGGTATTCCATACAACCTCATATCCAAGGTTGCTGTCTCCGGCAAAGCCCGGAGTGTCTATAGGATATACACTTACTCCTTTAGCCTGAAATTCCTCTGTTACACTGGCTATATCATCACCTATTATACCTGCGGTACAGCCTGTTAAAACAAAATATGCATCAGCATCTATTATATCAACCGAGCCCTGGATAGTGGTTCTTAATTTGTCCAGACCTCCGAACACAACCTCCTTTTCAAGCATATTGCTTGATGGAATTGAAACACTGCTTACAAAGCAGGATGATTTATGGCCTGACTGTCCCTGCTCTGCCGCCGATGTCTGCATACAACAGCCCGGTCCTGAATGAAATATGGGACATACTCTGTCAATTGCCGCAAGAACAGAGTTTACGCCCGCTAGCACGCAGCCACCGCGTGGATTTTCCAATATTTGAGACATAGATTATTCCTCCTAAGATATAACTAACATTACCTTTTAGCACACGATAAATTAATAAATACATTATTAACTTATCCTCAACCGCTGCATTTACACGATATACTTAAACGCATCTTCTTCATACCAGCTCTCCTTATAAGGAAGCTTGACATGCTTTGAAAGCTTCTTGTTAAAGCCCGGATTTTCAAGCTGGTCTGCAATCTTGTTACCAAGATACAAAAGTCCGTCATAACCCATGGTCGGACGTTTTCCGTCAAGTACATGCGTGGTCGGTATACCGAATCTTGCTGTCCATTCCGGTATGCCGATAAATGCATCCGGCTTAAGCTTATTGACAAGGTTTACCTGTTCAAAAGGCTGCATATTGGCTACATCTACCACGAAGTCCTTATGTATTCCGTTTAAATATTCTATATCAACCTGAGCGTCGTCATCGTAGGTCGGAGTTTCAAGGCCCACAAGCTTCATACCGAAATCATCGATAAGCGCTGCTGCCGCAAATGAACGTCCCGTACCACCGCAGATAAATACACGCTTGCCCTCGAGTCTGTCTCTGATTTTTTTCACCAGAGGCTCGATTCTTTCATGCTCCTTAGCGATTATCTCCTCAACCTCTTTTTCCTTGCCAAGCACCTTGGCAATTCCTCTGTACCATTTGTCGGTATTTCTTATACCGATTGGCATAACTGTATGTGAATATGGGATTTCATAATCCTCCCATAAGGTCTTCATAAACTCATCGGCAAATACCTTACATATAGAGGTTGATGCCTCTGCCTTAGGTATCTGTCTTATCTTTTCCAGGGAGCTGTAAAATGGTATGTAATTTACCCTGACACCGATAAGCTCTAACATTCTTTCCATCTCAAGCTGATCCGCATAGCTTACGGTAGTCGGTGCAAAAAGATTAACAAGACCTTTTTCTTTAGGTTGCTTTTCTCCCTTTAAAATGTATTTATTAATTGAAAGAAATGCCGCATCAAAGCCGGACGCACAGATTTTTGACTTAAAGCCCTCACAGTGAATAGGCACGATGATTGCATCCTCATACTCCTCCTGCAGCTCACCTGCAATCGCGTCGATATCATCGCCGATTATTCCCGATGCACACGAAGCATATATAAAGATAAGCTTCGGATTATATCTTTCAACCGCCTTTTTAACTGACTGCTTTAATTTTTGCTCGCCGCCAAATACGACACTTTTTTGATCAAGATTTGTTACGATAATTCTCGGATTTTTAATATTTTTGATTCCTCTGTGTGCCTGACCTACCCTGTACATATCGACAGCCATAATGGTACAGCCCACACAGCCTTGCGGTGAATGTGATACAAACACCGCATCCTCCAAGGACATAAGTGCCGCCATACTGTTAATCTGCTGGCATTGAAGTCCCTGGGCGAAGCTTCTGTCTGCCCTCTTAAGACAACCCTTTTTGAAATCCTCCTCAATTGTCTTACTGTTATCACCAAGATCATTTACTCTGCCGGGCTTACTTTCTCTTACACCCGAATACTTTTTTTCAGCCATATTATTACCCTTTCCATATTATATATAAATATATTAAAACAGCTTATATCTCATACCACACTATTTTCTTAACTTATATACAGTAATCCATTGTAAGCTCATAATACCATTCCACCAAATCAGCTAAAGTAAGTCCCTCAAGGACATCATTTATGGCAGTTTCAAGCTTATCCCATACCCTTTTGCTGACTATTCCGGCAGGAGAATTATCATTTTCGGTATCCTCAACCGGTGAAAGACTTCCCTCTATGCTTCGAAGTATCTGACCAACCGTATATTCCTCCGGTTTTCTGCTTAAAACATATCCGCCCTTTGCTCCGCGGATGCTTTTTACGACTCCAGCCTTATTTAATACCGAAACTATCTGCTCAAGATACTTTTCGGAAATGTCCTGTCTGCTCGCTATATCCTTGATTTTTACCGGTGAACACTTGTTATAGATTGCGACATCAATCATCAGCTTAAGAGCATTTCTTCCTTTTGTTGTAATTCTCATATACTACCTCCCTGATATACTTTTATAACAATACGGCTTAATAAGAGTATATCATATTATCCCGATATGGTTAATCGGTTTTATTTCTAAGTGACACATGATTATCTATCCTGTTATAGTAAAATGTTATCTTATCAAGCGCTTCTTCTATAGAACAGGAAACGTCAAAATAAGAAATTGCCTTTTTCTCAAATTGCTTTTGAGCCGATATACCTATCTTTTTACATACGACGGCACGACAGTCAAACAAAGAAGAAATCTTAAAGGAAACCTCTCCGTTTCCTCCGCAGCCGCCTCCGCCGCCACAGCCGGCTCCCGAGCCGCAGCCGGCACGTGCCTCACAGCTCTCCGGTTTAGAATCACAGCCTGCGCCTGATTCACCGCCTACCTGAACTGACTCTGAGGTTTTTGCTGAAGCTTTACTATCAGTATCAGAAATATCTTCCACATCACGTTCTTCAATTTTCTTATAGGTCTTACCATCGGCTTCATAGATTATAAATCTCTTTGCCTGACCGAAGGTTTCATCGACATTTATTTCATCCGATGTTGCAACCGCTATTTTATAACTCATATCTATCTCCCGACTTACTAAAAGAAAAGCCACCAGCCGGTCACTTACAAATATAAAAGTCTGCAAATAACCGGCATAGTTAACCTTAATTTAATCTCTAATCCGCTGCTTAATATAAAATCTTAATTAAATCTCTGAACCGCAACCGAATATATATCCTCGATAAGTCTGATTCCGCCTGTATATCCTACATAGAAATCATCCAGTACAACCTTATCCTGTACCGGCCAGGATATATTGAGATAATGTCCGTCTAATTCTCCGGTTACCTCTTTTTCATAATAGCTTCCGAGTATAAGAGGATATCCGTGATAATCATGTTCTCTTATCTCATTATGTATCTTGTAACCGTCGGTTTCAAAGCTTACCTCAGCCTTGATACCGTAGTTTAAGTTTTCAAACTCTTCCTTTATCTTATCCCTGTACTGTTTAGGCGTATCATCCACCACAAACTGCTTTGCAGGGAAAAGTCCAAGATCATTTACCAAAAACTTGGTTATACCGAGTGCATACTGAGCATCCGCAACAACGGAAAACTGCTTTGCCATAACTCTGGTCTCAAGGAACAAATCCGCATATCTTTCTATAAGATAATAATAGTAATTCTCATGCTCGTTTATTACTTCTTCAACCTTATCCTTATCAACCCCTGCAAACTCTCCAACCGTTCTTAAGAACTTGCTTGTTTCGTATGCACCTATCGGAAGTGTCGGATAGTGAAGATATGGTATGCCAAGCTTTCTTTCCATCTTCTTTACATTGGTAAGAGAAACCCATGGTGATACCAGAAGATTAAACTCGGCTTTAGGTATTTTTCTTATATTATCAATACCGTTTTTATATCCAAATATCGTATTTGGAGTTAAACCTATCTCGGCTATAAGCTTTTCAAGCTCCTTGATATTGCCAAGCCAGAATAAATCCTGATAAGGAACATCTGCCCAGATATTTACGAGCCCTTTTTCCTTTTCCTCTGATTTTTCAAGGAACTGGTCTATGATAGCATCTATAACCTGCTCGTGACCTTTGTAGTTATTGCCCTTAAAGCCTGCTGTGGATGCATAAACCACAGGCTTTCCATCCTCCTGATAACGGCTTACAACCTCACCGGTATCATCTCCCACTATCTCAGGGATGCATCCGGTAAGTACCACAAATAAATCCGCATCTATTACCTTAAGAGCATTTTCAATTGTTGTATCAAGCTTCTTTACTCCGCCAAATACTACATCCTTTTCGTTAATACTCGTACAAGGGAAAATGTTTGGTGAAAAATATCCTGAGCTTCCAATGGAATCGGAAAGCTTTTGAGCACATCCGGGACCTGAGTGAAGGATAGGTATCGCTCTGTCAATGGCCTGAACTGTCTGCATTGCACCGAGTGCACATTTATATCTTTGTTTATCCAATAGCTTTGCCATTATTTACCGGCCTCCTCTAAGAATTTATCTACATTTTGCTGATACCACCAGTCTGTATACGGAAGCTTAACTCTCCTTGCGAGATTCTTCTCGAAGCTTCTGTTATTGATGCTATCCAATATAGACTGCGCAAACTCTAATGTATGCTTGTATCCGAAAATCATATACTCATCCGCAACATAAACTGCAGGCGTACCGTTTTTAATTGCCCAAACGGTTGAACCCGGATGTCTTGAAAGGTACAAATCAGGTTGATATTTTTTGAGGATATTCATAACCTCATAATTTTGCTGGTCGGCTACGCTTGCCTCAAAATCCACATCATTTTCAAGAAGATATTTCATGGAAGGTGGAACATCACCGTTTTCATACTTCTTGTCATAATGCCATGCAAGTGCCCAAACAACCTCGACTCCAAGCTCATTTAATACTCTTGATACCTCAAAGGTATATCCGGGGCCCATACCTAAAACTGCCCTTAAGCCCTTAAGTTTTTCCTTTATGGCATCTATCTGAGGAATGTATATTTCCCTTTGCTTTGCTATGTAATTTTCAACCTTTTCCGAGCGTCCCGTAACCCTTCCTATCTCTCTTAACCAGGTCTCAAAGCCTGCCACTCCGAGAGGATTGATGGTTCTTATATATGGAACTCCGTATTTTTCCTCAAGACCGTTTCCGAGATAATTACCAAGTGTACCGCAGATACAGGTCGTTGCAAGAGACTCTGATATATGGCTCAACTCCTCGACTGTAGAGTTACAGTATAAAAATATCGGTTCCAAATCAAACTCCTTGAACATCTCTATAATCTCAGGTCTTGCGCTCTCATAAAAGTTCTTGAAATTAATCGTATTTCTCTTTTCCTTCGGAGGCTTAACTATCGAGCTAAGCACCGCATGGTCGGATATATCAAAGCCTGTTGCCCAGATACGCGACTTAAAGCCTTCGCAATGAACCGCAACTATAGGCACATCAATTTCCGCCTTTACATCATCAACCACACTGTCTATATCCTCGCCGATTATTCCCGTAGCACAAGAGCTTGTTACAAATATTGCCTTTGGAGAATATCTTTTATTTACCTCGATGATAATATCCCTTAACGCCTCTGCCGAACCAAATATCGTATCATTCTCATTCATATCGGTTCCGACATATACGGTATTGTTGGTTACTCCACGCTTCTTTGCCATAACCTTATCCAGATAATAAGAACCTGCACTTGCAACCGAACAGCCTGCCGGTCCGTGATGGATAATCGCTATATCACGTATAGCTGAGAGCTGTCCCAAAGCACAGCTTGATAAGCATGTACTTGACTGTGAAAAACATCTTGAACAACCCTTAAGGGTTCCACACTGACTCTTTTCGGCAAGGTCGGAAAGACTTCCTATATATCCTGTTATGGAACCGATTCTGTTTTCTCTTGTAGCTACATTGGAGCTATCTAAATTAAGCGCCATCTATAAAGCCTCCTAAAATATTCATATAATAAAACTGTTATCATGTATCAAATTGATTTGGAACTCTATAGTTCCGGTTCTTATTCAACATTAAAAAGATTTGTTGTAAGATATCTGAGTCCTGTGTCAGGCAATATAGCAACTATGGTCTTACCCTTATTTTCCGGTCTTTTAGCAATCTGTGTTGCTGCGTATATAGCTGCTCCCGAGGAAGTACCTATAAGTATTCCGTCTGACTTTGCTACCTCTCTGGCTGCCTGATAAGCCTCATAGGTTTCTACCTCAAACTTCTCATCATATATATTGACATCCATGGTCTTTGGAATTCTCTCACTTGGTATTCCGTCAAACGGATGAACTCCTGTTATGTCCTCCGGATTCGGATCTGCTTCACTTGGAAGGGACTTTGGTCCCGGCTGGATTGCAACCACCTTTATATCAGGGTTTTTAGCCTTAAGATACTTTCCTGTTCCGGAAACCGTACCACCTGTTCCGACATTTGCTACAAGGATATCAACCTTACCATCCGTATCCTCCCATATCTCCGGTCCTGTGGTCGCCTCATGAGCTCCCGGATTTGCAGGATTGGTAAGCTGGTCGGTGAAAAATACATCCGTTTCCTCTGCAAGAATAACCTCCTTAAGCTTCTTTACAGCTGCAACGAAGTCTCCGCCTGTACTTTCCAGAACCTCCATAACAACAGGATTCTCACTAAGCTTTATTACCTCTGCTCCAAATGCCTTAAGCACCTGAAATCTTTCCTTACTTACATTATCCTGTATATAAACTCTGAATTTATATCCCTTGGCTGCAGCAATCGCCGCAAGACCTATTCCGGTATTTCCGCTGGTAGCCTCAATTATTGTATATCCCGGCTTTAGCTTTCCGCTCTTTTCAGCCTCCTCTATCATCGAAAGTGCAATTCTGTCCTTTACACTCTGATTAGGATTGTAGTACTCAAGCTTTACCAAAAGCTTTGCTTCTAAGCCATGCTCCTTTTCATAATTTACAACCTCCAAAAGAGGTGTTTTTCCAACAAGCTCCGTAATTGATTCATAAACCTTTGCCATTTTTATTCTCCTTATCACTATAAATTTTTATATCTGATAATCATCTTCCATGAGTCCGAACTCAAAAAGTATTTCCTCAAGTCTTTCCTGCGTCATAGGTGTAGGTATTTCAAAATTCTCATTATTAATTACCGCCTCGGCAAGATTTCTGTATTCCTGTGCCTGAGCTGAATCAGGCTTATATTCTATAACCGTCTTCTTATTTATCTCCGCTCTTTGAACTATATTGTCTCTCGGTACGAAATATAAAAGCTGGGTTCCAAGCTCCTTGGCAAATGCACGAAGGAGGTCAAGCTCTCTGTCTACATTACGGCTGTTACATATAATTCCACCAAGTCTTACACCACCGGTTCTTGCATATCTTTTTATACCCTTGGCAATATTATTGGCTGCATAAAGCGCCATCATCTCTCCGCTGGCAACTATGTATATCTCCTTTGCCTTGCCCTCTCTTATCGGCATTGCAAAACCACCGCAGACAACATCACCAAGAACGTCATAAAATACATAATCCAAATCCTCTGTATAAGCACCGAGGTTTTCAAGCATATTTATCGAAGTAATAATTCCACGACCTGCACATCCTACACCCGGTTCAGGACCGCCTGACTCAACACATTTTGTTCCGCCATAGCCCTCTCTCATAATTCTGTCAAGCTCGATATCCTCGCCCTCATCACGTATGGTATCAAGTACAGTCTTTTGAGCAAGTCCTCCAAGCAAAAGTCTTGTTGAATCCGCCTTAGGATCACAGCCTACAACCATAACCTTCTTACCATGCTCACAAAGACCCGCCGTAAGATTTTGTGTTGTTGTTGACTTTCCTATTCCACCTTTTCCGTATATTGCTATCTGCCTTATTTCTCCCATTTTTTTATGTCCTTTCTGCTTATAAATATAATTTTTATAAAATGCCTTACAGACAAAAGGAAATCATCCATCCGTTTGTTAAAGCAATCTTTTTAAATAAAATCTATTCAAACAGCCTTTGAATTTCATCATATGAAATAATCTTATTTAATGCGTTATCTATGATATCCGGTATCTCCATCGCTGTTATACCGTTTGCTTCAAGTATATTTACTGCTCTTGGGCCTATCCGGCTCACCAGTACATATGCGCAATCCTTCAGGCTTTGTGCATTTTCGATAAGCCTTCCCTCATCATGGTCGCCACCCTCACATACCGGCTTAAGAGTTCTTCTTTCTATGTACTCAAAGCTGTTATCTTCTAAAATCCCATATATAAGAAATGTATCCGCTTTTCCGAAATGCGTATTAACAACTATTTCGTCTGAAGAAGCAACTGCTACAAGGTATTTATATTTATCCATGTGAAAATGTTTCCTTTACAGCTATTCTTCTTTGATATATCCGGTCACCGAATTCGGACTTTCCGGGTACTCCCACCGCATCGGCACGACAGTGCTGACAGTGTCTGAATACATCTATATATTGGGACGCCTTTGTTCTCGCTTCATCAATCTCCCTGCAAACAGGAGCTCTTTCATTTTTAAGCTCCGCCTGAGGTATAAGAGGAATTATGTTATAAATACTTGCACCTGCCTCGGCTACCGTTTTCGCTATCTCTTCTATATGGTCTCCGTTTATATCCGGAACAAGCACCGTATTAATCTTTATGGTCATTCCCGCATCCGCCAGCTTTTTAATTCCTTTAAGCTGGTTTTCAATCAGTATCTTTGCTCCCTCTACACCCTCTATCACCTTGCCTTGATATATGATGTATTTATTGAGCTTTGCTTCAATCTCGGGATCAACCGCATTTACAGTTACCGTAAGGGAATCTATACCAACCTCAAGTATGTCATCTGCCCTCTCATATAACAAAAGTCCGTTTGTGCTCATGCACTTTATAAGCTCCGGAAATTCTTCCTTAATCAGCTTAAATGTTTCAAGTGCATTGTCTGTTGCAAGAGTATCTCCCGGTCCGGCTATACCGGCAACCGTAATCTCCGGACAAAGGGCAAGTGCCTTCTTTAAAATATCCAGGCTTTCTTTAGGCTTAAGCACCTTAGAGGTAACACCCGGCCGTTCTTCCACATCATTTATCTGTCTATCACAAAATGTACAGGCTATATTACAACCCGGACTGACAGGAAGATGAATTCTTCCAACATTATTCTTATGTCCTCCAAAACAAGGATGTGAATTTTGTAAATCCTTGTAGGTATTGCTCATAACCTCACCTGCTTTCTTTTTTATAAACGGCACCAGACGGATTCGAACCGCCCACTTCAGCTTTGCAAGCTTATGCCCTACCAGTGGCCATGGCGCCTTAAAATATTTAAAGGAAATGCCAGAGGTTAAAGCCTCTGGCATCCTGTTTTATGAATACTTAGTTTGGTTACTCTTAGTTATTGTTAAACAGTGGTGTTGATAAGTAACGGTCACCTGAATCAGGAAGCAATGCAACTATAGTTTTTCCGGCATTTTCAGGTCTTGCTGCAAGTATAGCAGCAGCCTTTAAAGCAGCTCCTGACGAGATACCCACAAGGATACCCTCACTAATTGCAAATGCCTTACCCTCTGCAAATGCATCTTCATTTTCAATTGTAATTATCTCATCATACACCTTAGTATTAAGTACATCCGGCACAAATCCTGCGCCTATACCCTGAATCTTATGTGCACCAGGTGTACCTGTTGAAAGCACAGGGCTTCCTGCAGGCTCAACGGCAACCACCTTAACATCAGGATTCTGCTCCTTAAGATACTCGCCTACACCTGTGATAGTTCCACCGGTACCTACACCTGCTACAAAGATATCTACCTTTCCGTCAGTCTGCTCCCAGATTTCAGGACCTGTAGTAGCCTTATGAATTGCAGGGTTAGCAGGATTTACAAACTGTCCAAGGATGATAGCTCCCGGAGTACTTTCCTTTAACTCCTCAGCCTTAGCTATAGCACCCTTCATACCCTTAGCACCCTCAGTGAGTACTAACTCAGCACCGTAAGCCTTAAGCAGGTTTCTTCTCTCAACACTCATGGTGTCAGGAAGAGTAAGAACCGCCTTGTAGCCCTTGGCAGCTGCAACTGCTGCTAAACCTATACCTGTGTTTCCGCTGGTAGGCTCGATAATGGTAGCCCCCGGCTTAAGCTCACCGCTTTTTTCTGCTTCTTCTATCATAGCCAATGCAATTCTATCCTTAACTGAACCTGCCGGATTAAGATACTCCAGCTTTGCTAAAATAGTTGCACCGGTTATTCCCTGTTTCTTAGAATATCCGTTTAACTTAAGTATAGGAGTTCCTCCTATTAACTCTAATGCGCTTTCCTTGATCTTGCTCATAAATTATTTCCCCTTTCATTTACTAAATTATTTTTTCAAAAGCATCTGTTTTTTAGATTTTTTAATTTTTTCAAAAGCATCGTTTTTTACAACATATTTTTTTCAAAAGCATCGTCTAGATATTTCCTACTTTCTTAGTAGGATTACTATGTATTTATTGTATTCCTATTGTATTATTTTGTCAATACTCTGCGCTATTGCTTAATTTTCTAGCTTGTTATAAGTAAAACTTATAGCCGGATAATAAATCATTTTTTCTACATATTATCCAAGGCTTTAAATAAGCAAATTTCTCTAAATCACCCTCCTTATCCTATCAAGCGCTTCCTCTAAAATGCTTCTCGGACACGCTGCATTTATTCTCTGATAGCCCTCTCCCGCCTTGCCAAATATAGCACCGGAATCAAGCCATAGCTTTGCCTCATATAAAATCCTTCTGTCTATTTCTTCTGCCGGGATACCCGTCCCCTTAAAATCAAGCCAGACCAGATAAGTACCCTCCTGGTTGGTCATGGTTACGCCCTTCAGGTTTTTATCAATATAATCCTGTATAAATTTTATATTATCCCATATATATGCTTTGGCAGACTCAAACCATTCCTCACCATAAAGATATGCTGCTTCTCCCGCTACAAGACCCATTACATTGCACTGACTGTAGCCGGCAGCATCTACCTGTTTCTTAAAGGCATGCCTTATTTTTTCATCAGCTATAAATATATTGGAAATTTGAGTTCCCGCAAGATTAAAGGTCTTGGTCGGCGAAGTACAGGTTACGGTTATACCCAAAAATTCCTCTTTGATATCCGCAAACACAGTATGCTTTGCATCGCCAAATACGAAGTCCTGATGAATCTCATCACTCACAACTATCACGTTATGCTTAAGACAGATATCTCCAATTTTCAAAAGCTCCTCTTTAGTCCATACCCTGCCTCCCGGATTATGTGGGTTACAGAGCAGGAAAAGCTTTACATTTTCACTGACGATTTTTTCCTCAAAATCAACAAAATCTATATGATACCTATTATCCTCGCCCATTATAAGCTCATTGCTTACTACCCTTCTTTCGTTATCCTCTATAACCTCGAAAAAAGGATAATAAACAGGCGGCATAATTAAAACTCCATCACCCTTATCTGTATAAGCCTTGACAGCCATTGCCAGAGCAAATACTATTCCCGGTGTTTTAATAAGCCACCTCTCATCAGGTTCCCAATTATGTCTTTTTTTCATCCATCCCTTTATAGCCTCAAAGTATGGCGTTTCAACCTCGCTGTATCCAAATATTCCATGCTTTGCAAGTTCAACCAAAGCATCCTCAACATAGCTCGAAACCTTAAAATCCATATCCGCCACCCAAAGCGGCAGCACATCCTCAGGCTTATTTCTTATCTTAGCAAAATCATATTTCAGGGACTTGGTATTTTTCCTGTTATATACTTTATCAAAATCAAGATTTCTTTCAGACATATCTTTCCTCCGTAAAAATTTAAACTGTCACATATATCCTATTTCAAAAACAAATCTTTGGAATCAGCAATTTTTACTTTTCATTTTTAATTTCTTCAAATACAGCTGAAAGCTCACTAATCAAATCCTCCACGTCCTCTATACCGACCGAAAGGCGAAGTGTCGCTTCAGTTATACCATTTTTCTCTCTTATCTCTTTAGGTACATCCGCATGGGTCTGGGTTGTCGGATAAGTAATCAGAGTCTCAACCCCGCCAAGGCTTTCAGCATACTTTATCATCCTTACCTTTTCGAGTATAGAAAGCGCAAATTCCTTACTCTCAACCTGAAAGGTAATCATTGCGCCAAAGCCCCTGCTCTGCTTTTTCATTATCTCATATCCCGGATGCTCCTTAAGTCCCGGATAAATAACCTTTGTTATACTTTCCTCTTCAAGCATCCATTCTGCCAGAGCCTTGGCATTTTTCTCCGCACGCTCCATACGTATACCCAAAGTCTTAATACCTCTTAGGATAAGCCATGCATCAAACGGTGCTATACCGCATCCGATAGTCTTTAACAAAAACTTAAATCTCTCGCCAAGCTCCTCATCCTTGGTAACGATAAAGCCCGCCAGCGTATCATTGTGTCCGCCGAGATATTTCGTGCCACTGTGCAAGACGATATCCGCACCGAGATCGAGTGGATTTTGAAGATACGGAGTTAAAAATGTATTATCCACCACAAGCAGCGCACCATGTGCCTTCGCAATTTTTGCAGTTTTTTCTATATCGGTAACATTCATCATCGGGTTTGTCGGAGTTTCTATATAAATTGCCTTGGTATGTTCATTTATATAGCTTTCAATATCATCCTTATAGCAGTCAATCCTCGTTATACTGATACCGTTTTTAACGGAAATGTTATCGAAAAGTCTTATGCTTCCGCCATAAAGGTCCGAGTCAATAATGATGTGATCCCCGGGTTTAAAAAGCTCCATCATGAGTGCTATAGCCGCCATGCCTGATGAAAGTGCCACTGCATCAGTTCCGTTTTCCAACGCTGCAACCACCTTCTCAAGATGATTTTTGGTCGGATTCTGAAGCCTGCTATAGTCATATCCGGTACTTCTTCCAACACCCGGATGAGCATAAGTTGCTGTCTGATATATAGGGAAGCTAATCGCTCCGTAATTTTCAAATAAGCCCTCGTCTTCCTCCAAGTGAAGGCACTTAGTATCTATGCTCCTACCCATTTTTACCTCCTAAATAAATCATTATTAACTCACTTTTAATTCTTTTAACTGCACCGACATATTTTCTTATATATAAGTCACACTATTCCATTACCTTATCCTTGTACTTGGCTAATTCCTCGATATATTTCCTGCCAATCTCACTAATATTCGCATTTTTTCTTGTTATATATCCTATCCTCATCTTCTCATCCGACTTAAGCTTAACCGCACAATAGTTTTCGCCGTTTAACTCCTCGCAGATGATACCCGAGCAAAGCGTATAACCGTTTAAGCCTACCATAAGATTGAGCATCGTCGCCCTGTCGTTCGCACGGATAAGTCTCTTATATTTATATGTACTAAGTACCTCCTCCGCATAGTAGAAGGAATTATGTTCTCCCTGCTGAAATGCCAGACAAGGATAATCCTCAAGATCCTCAAGCGTAATCAATTTCTTTTTGGAAAGCGGATTAGACTTGCTCATATATACACATATGCTGCACTCAAACAAATCATGAAATTCAAGTCCGTATTCATCAAAGAGTCTCATAAGAATTGTCTGATTAAAGTCATTGAGATAGAGCACACCGATTTCACTCTTATAATTTCTTACATTTTCCAAAATCTCATGTGTCTTGGTTTCATTTACCTCAAACTCATACTCATCAAGACCGAACTTTTCAACCAGCTTCAAAAAGGTTTCTACCGCAAATGTATAGTGCTGCATTGACACGCTGAATTTCTTTTTCACATCTGACTTTGAAATATATTTGGAATCCAAAAGCTCATACTGTTCAACAACCTGTCTTGCATAGCCGATGAATTCAAGTCCCTCGGGAGTCACCTTAATGCCTGTCTTCGATCTTATAAAAAGCTCAATTCCAATCTCTTCCTCAAGAGAATGTATAGCCGCCGACAAGCTGGGCTGTGATATGAAAAGCTTCTTTGCCGCATCATTTAATGAATTTTCTCCCGCAACGGTAATCGCATACTTTAATTGTACCAATGTCATAACTTCTACCTCATTTCTTCTTAAATTAAACCGGTATCCATCGGACAACTCTATGATAAAATGCAACGTATTTTCTTTGCTTAATATATCATAGAAAAGTATCCTTGAATAATTCGTTTTTTCTTTCATGTATTATAGTCTGAAACTATAACGCATAGTTTAATTATAGTTTTATCTTATACCCATTGCAACAATAAAATTTGCTAAATTCCGGTTTATCGCAGAAACGTGGGTATTCTGTTATCACTTATACATAACTCACACTATTTTAAGTTTACTATATGAAAAGTATATGAATTATCAGGGTGTGAGTCATGTATAAGTGATAACAAAACACCCACAGCTTAAAACCGCGCTCTAGAGCGCGGTTTCAAGCTACAGGTATGAAAGCTCCTGACACATGGAATGTTTTATAAACCTTAGCATGACAGGTAAGTAAAACAGGTGGCTGCTACAACATTTAACCCGATTTGTTTAAAATCAGCAACGAGTACTTGAATTGATTTTGCACGCATAAAACCAATATGTCTGAGCGAAGCAAGTTTATTGGTTTTGTGCAAAATTAAGAAAGTACGAGTGCGCTGATTTAACAAATTGCTGGTTAGTTGTAGCAGCCACCTGTTTTCTTTATCTGTCATATATAAGAATTAAAAGTACATTCCATGTGTCAGGAGCTTTTATACCTGTCTCTCTGCGATAAACCGGAGTTTATTTCACCTCGGCAAGCTTTTTTTCGATTGCCTTGATGACGGTTTTAAGAGCTTTGATGCGGGCGTATTTTTTGTCGTTTGATTCAAGGACATGCCAAGGAGCAAATTTGGTACTGGTCTTTTGAATCATCTCATCAACTGCAACCTCGTATAAATCCCATTTTTCCCTGTTGCGCCAGTCCTCATCGGTAATTTTCCATTGCTTCTCAGGAGTATTCTGGCGATCTGTAAATCTTTCCAGTTGGGTATCCTTGTCAATTTGAACCCAAAACTTAACTATGACTGCATTCCAGTCAGCAAGCTCCTTTTCAAATTCATTAATTTCATTGTAGGCTCTCTGCCAGTCATTTTCGGTACAAAAACCCTCAAGACGTTCAACCATTACACGTCCATACCAGGTTCTGTCAAAAATTGCGATATGTCCATCCTTAGGAAGTCTGTTCCAAAATCTCCATAGATAATGCCTTGCCTTTTCGGCAGGCTCGGGACTCGCTATAGGATGCACCTCATAGCCTCTTGGATCAAGAGCTGCTGCAAGACGCTTAATATTGCCACCCTTTCCGGCAGCATCCCAACCTTCGTAAGCTATAATTACAGGAATTTTCTTATGATAAAGCTCGTTGTGAAGTTCTCCAAGACGAGCCTGCAAGATATCAAGTTCCTTTTTATACTCCTCATCAGTAAGTGTTTTATCAAGAGGAATATCCGCAAGCCTCGGAGTATTTTTCATAGGAAAAGTATTTTGAAGAAGCGGTGCCTTTTGTTCCGTTTCTGCATTGGCAATTGCTGTATCTATGCTTGAAATGAGAATCTCCGTCATCTGAAGTTCAGCCCATTTCTTGCTGGTTGAATCTATAAAATACCAAGGTGCTACAAACTGATTTGTAGCTTCTATGTACTCATCATATACATCCAGACATTTCTCATAATGCTTGTTTTGCCAAAGATCTTTATCTGACACACGCCATTTTGTATATGTGTCGCTTTCAAGCTCCTTTAGTCTCTTTTTTTGTGTCTTTTCATCTATCTGAAAGAAAAATTTGACTACTAAATATCCATTATCGTTTAACTGTCTCTCAAATCGCTTTATACTTGTAAGGCGAGATTTATACTGACTTTTACTAATCTCACCCTGCAAGAACTGAGAAGTAACCTCACCCATCCAGCTTCCGTCAAAAAATGAGATTTTGCCTTGCTTTGGAATTCGTACAAAGTAGCGATATAAAAATGGTCTTCTGATTTCATCTTCAGTTGGCTTACTAAGTGTTTCGCACTTAAAAAATCTCGGATCAAGATTTTTTATAATTCTTCCTAAGACACTTCCTTTACCGGCTGCCCCCCATCCATCCATAACAACAAGCACCGGAAGATTTTTCTCTTTAATTGCAATCTGTCTGGCAGAAAGCTCTGCTCTTGCTTTTTCCAAGCGCTCCGAAAGCTCTTCGTCATTTGGTTTTTCCTCTTTAACCCATTCCTTTAACATAGTAACCCCTCCTCTTTTACGAAAACTTTTCTTGTTAAAAAATTCGTCCAAAAAAAGCTTTTAACCCAACTACAAAATTAATTCTTTCTAAATATCATATCATCAATAGTAATAGTTTTCTCCTCCTTATTGTAATCACCTTCTATAGTTTCTTCCTCTGAAATCAACTCAACTTTATTGTCTTCAAACTTTATCGTACCTCTTATTTCCTCTGTACCAGACGGAATGCGAAGTTTAAATTTTATGCCTTCTAAGGTTATAGATCTATCCTGTCTATTATAATTACCTTCTAAGGTTTCTCCCTCTGCAGTTAACTCAACTTTATCGCCAGTGAACCTAATTGTACCATCCACAGATTCTGTTTGACCATACGCACTTATTTTCATAATAAAGTTATTACCATTTATATCAAGTGTAATATCGTATTCATCACTTATATATTTACCGTCCTTGCTTGGGACTTTAAGTACAAAATCAGTTCCGCTCACTACAAGTGTAACATCCAGACCATCAGCCGCATATTCCTCGCATACATATTTACCGTTTTTTTCATTTTTATTTGAGGATTTGCCTAACACAAACCATATTACAACTCCAACAATAGCAAGAACTGCAATCACCGCAACTATAATTCCGATAATCAAACCTGTTTTCTTACCACCGCTACGTGGTGTATCCTGATAACCCGGCTGTTGGCCAAAATTAGGTTGCTGACCATATCCCGGCTGTTGGCCAAAATTAGGCTGCTGGCCATATCCCGGCTGCTGTCCAAAATTAGGTTGCTGGCCATATCCCGGCTGCTGTCCAAAATTAGGTTGCTGACCGTATCCCGACTGCTGGCCAAAATTAGGTTGCCGGCCATATCCCGACTGCTGACCAAAATTAGGCTGCTGACCATTTATCTGCGGAGATTAACCTGCTGCAATAAGGGATGAACCGCATATAGGACAACTCGTTATTCCATCTGAAACCAGATTTCCACAAAATGGACAATTCATTAATATCTCCTCCTTAAAAGTATAATCTGTCTATGCATCTGTTAAAAACTAATATGCAACCGCAGATGTATCATTACCTCGGTCTTTCAACCGCCATATCTATAAGTGTATCAACTAATCTTGCTATATCATACCCTTTAGCGTCCCAAAGCATAGGATACATGCTTATACCGGTAAATCCCGGAAGTGTGTTAATTTCGTTAAATACTACACAGTTTGTATCTTTTTCAAGGAAGAAATCTACCCTTGAAAGTCCAAAACCGTCAAGTGCATTAAATATCTTAATAGCATCCTTTCTTATCTCCTCTTCCTTACCTTCCGGAAGCTTTGGACTTATAACTGTTTTAGAATCTGCATTGTTATATTTTGCATCGAAATCATAGAATGCTGCTTCCTCTGCGGCAAGTATTTCTCCAACACCTGATGCTTTTGTATTATCACCATATCCCAATACACCACATTCAAGTTCTCTGCCGACTATAGTTTCCTCAACAAGAATTTTATAATCATGCTTTGCTGCTTCGTTCAATCCGGCTATAAGCATTTCTCGATTTTCCGCCTTGCTTACACCCTTTGATGAACCTGCTTTAGACGGCTTTACAAATACAGGATAAGTAAGAGTTTCCTCCACTCTTTTAATAACTCTGTCTATGTCATTTAATTGGTCTCTAAGTACCGGAACATAAACCGCCTGCCTTATATCAAGTGTATCTACTACAAGCTTAGTATAAAATTTATCCATTGATGCCGCAGAAGCAAAGACACCACAACCTACATAAGGAATATCTGCCATTTCAAAAAGTCCCTGAATTGTTCCATCCTCACCATACATGCCATGAAGAACAGGAAATATAACATCCAATTTTACATATGAATTTTTTCCATCCTCAACTATGATTAGCTCACCCTTTGTATCCGGTGAAATGTAAGCTCTTACCTTACTTTCACGCCAGCTGCCATCCTCTATCTTAGAGATATCCAACGCCCTTAGCCACTCGCCTTCCTTAGTAATTCCAATTAAATATATATTATATTTTTCAGTATCAACAGCTTTTGCAACTGTTACAACTGATATACAGGATACTTCATGCTCGGATGAGCGTCCACCGAAAATTACAGCAAGATTTTTCTTAGACATGATAACTTCCTCTTTCTTATTTTTTATATTATATGCAATTATAACCTATATCGCTTAAAAGTTCAAATACAATGAACAGTTTTTAATTGTCTCCCTATTTAATATTTATGGTTGACAATTCAGCTTTTATTATATATACTTGAACAGTCACTTTGATAATATATCTTAAAATTACATTTTCAAAATACGATATATTTTAATGATTGATATTTATATCATACAAAAAATTGGGAGAGAGTATAAAATGAATACTATATTTTTAATTGCACTTATAATTTATATCATTATTTTTCTTTGTATAGGAATACTTGATGTAAAGGAGATAAACAGCTTAGCTGACTATGCCGCGGCAGGAAAAAGTCAAAGCCGGTATGCGGTAATTATGACATTACTTGCAACTGTCATAGGAGCATCCACAACTATCGGAATCACCGACACAGTTTACAGCATAGGATTTCCGGGTATATGGTGGCTTGCCTTTGGAGGCATCGGACTTATACTTCAGGCATTTATTATTTCGAAAAAAGTCAGAAGCATTGATGCATTGACTCTTCCCGATATGGCAGGCAAAATCGTAGGCGGAGGTGCCGAAAAGCTTCTGGCTTTTATAATTGTTGTATCATGGGTTGGAGTTATAGCCGGTCAGCTTGTTGCCATGAACGGAATTATATCCTTTGCTCTCGGCAAGAACAGCAAGCTGATATTTACTATAGTTTCTGCCATTGTTATTATCTATACTTTAATCGGTGGTCAGCTCTCCGTTATAAAAACCGACAGAATTCAGTTTATAATTATTGTCATCGGAATACTTATCTGCTGTATTTACCTTTACTTTATAAAAGGTGGTAATACATCTGATGTTGCAGCCAACATTGAGCTTCTCAATAATAGCTATAAACCGGTTAATCTGTTTACACAGTTTTTTGTTATCGGAGGAGTTTATTTTCTCGGACCGGATATCATGTCCAGAAATTTTATATCCAAGGATGAAAAAACGGCTAAAAGCTCTGCTCTTATAGCCGGTATATCTTTATTAATATTTGCCTTTGTTATTACACTTATCGGTATGTGGGTCAGATATAATGTCTCTGCCGAAGAATTAAACGGCAGCAAAGCCCTTATGTATGTTATCGGCATTGTACCGAAGCTTGTTGGAATTTTACTTATATTCGGTCTTCTTTCAGCTATTCTTTCATCGACGGATACCTGTATAGTAAATGCCTCAAGCATATTTGTAAAGGATATTCTCGGTAAAGACAGCATTGTTCTTGTAAGAATTACTGTTGGAGTAATCGGTATTCTGGCAACTGTTTTTGCCATAAGCGGTAACAGTGACATTATCTCATTGCTCACCAATGCCTACTCCATATATACACCGGGCGTAATCTTTCCGCTTTTAATCGCAATTCTTACATATGGAAAGCGGTCTATCAGAAAAGGTGTATGGTTTGCCGCAGTAATACTCGGCGGTCTTTTCGGTCTTATGGGCGCATTTTTACCGGACAAGCTTTTAAGTCTCGGAGTACCTGCCAAGCTGTTATCCTACTTCACACTTATCGGAATGGGCGTGTCACTCGTTATTTCGCTGCTTTCCATCAAGCCAAAACAAGGTGATGGTTCTAATTGACAATACTTTATTTTGAAAGTCTCATATCAAATACAACCGGGTAGGTGTATAAGAGCTAACCATCAATTTGCTAAATCAAAGCACTCAAAATCCTTATATATGCTAAAAATCGAAAACTCACTTCGTTCAAACAGTTCGATTTTTTTAACGCATATATAAGGATTTTTTCGCTTTTGATTTTACGCAAATCGGGTTAAATGCTCTTTATACACCTACCCGGTTGTATTCGATATGAGACATTTTATTATAAAATTTATTTGTCAATTAGAACCATCTCCTTGCAACACTAGTCGGAAAGACCTGCGTCCTTGGCACGCTGTTTTGCGGCGTCTATCTCGGCCTGTTTTTTGGCTTCGTCCTCGGCTGCCTCACGATTAAGTCTGTCTATTATTTCCTGGGCACGTCTTAATTGTTCTTCGGTTGCATCTGAAGTGCTTGATTCACCTGAAGTTTCAGAATCTGCATTCACAGGAACGGAAGAATCGGCTTCGGTATCAGAAGATCCCGACCCATAAGTATCCACATTATTATGTGAATTTTCCGAATGATCAGCAGCCTTACTTCTTCCTTCCTCGATAAATGCGTTGACATCTACCTTTCCTGCATTCATTATAGCAGCTATACGTTCCTCTTCCTCACGTTTCTTTCGCTGGTTTTCAACGGCTCTTTTTCGTGCTTCATCCTTTTCCTTATTGATTCTGTTAAGTACTTCCATGGCATCCGCAGATGTTCCATCAGGAATTTTATTATTGAGCAGATCCGAATTTATAGTTGATTTACCTGAAGCATTCTGTGATATCTGATCGTCATATGCACCATCTGATACCTGACTGTTTATGGCAGGATTGGCATTTGTGGCACTCTCTACTGCCCTTTCCGCAGCATCTGCCGCATATTGATTTTCAAGACTTCCGTCTCCACCTTCAAATCTGTCACGCCCTTTTTTGTTATTATTGATGTGAAGAATCGGCGTTATATGTATCTGCCACCATTTTATTATATTTGATGAAATGTACTTAAAAAAATTCATATAAATCCCCCAAAATTTATATTATAACGTTCGCAATACCTTCATTACCCCATCATCATCATTGGAATCCGCTATATGCTTTGCAATAGCTTTCAGCTTCGGATGTCCGTTTTCCATACAGTAGCTTTCTTCACAGGACTCAATAAGCTCATAATCATTAAGATAATCACCAAAGGACATAGCTTCTTTTCTGTCTATATTGTACTTCTTTAAAATCGCTCTTACCGCTTCGCCCTTATTGACAGATGAATTGGCTATATCTATCCAGCTGTCACCGGAAAGAACAGGCTTTATAACCTCACCCAGATTACCAAATATACCCATAGAGCTTTCAGCCCCAAAATTCTTTATATTTACAGCTATTTTAATTATCGTATCCTTATCAACACAGCTATATATATCATCTACCACTTCGAGGCTTACATAATACATATCAACCTGCTTAAATGTATATTCATCCGATACCGGCATATATGCCGATTTAACACCACACAAAACCGGTGTCATGTCAGAATGCTCCTTGATTATATCAAGACATTTTCTCACATCAGCTTTTTTCATTTCATCACTGTAAATGACTTCATCATTTTTTATTACCAGCCCACCATTTTCTGCAATAAATGTAAGTTCATTTTTCAGCATATGAAAATCTCTCTCAAGTGTATGATACTGCCTCCCGCTTGCAATAACAGTCATAATCTCCGAATGATCTTTTACCCATGGTATAAAATCAACGGGAAGTCTTTTTTCACTGTCTAAAAGTGTTCCGTCCATATCAAGTGCAACTAATTTAATATCCATATCTTATAAAACCTTATCTGTCCAAAAATATAAGTATAATTTATCATATGATCTTTCAAATATAAGTATAATTTATCATCTGACCTTCAAATATAAAACAATTAGAATATGAGATAACACCAAATTGCAACCTATTCATCCATTTCAAACATAAATTTCAATCTTTTAAATATCTCCTTAAAATCCACCTCGCATCTTCCGTCCCATATGCCTACCGGAACCTTGTCATCAAAGGTATAGCAGCATGGTAAATTACCTTTTTCAAATTCATAAACATTTATGGCATTTTGTTCAGGTGAAACAGTCCAGTATTCCCTTACCCCTGCCGCTTTATATTTATTAAGCTTAACACTCATATCCATATTCCAATTGCTTGGTGAAACCACCTCTATTGCAAAATCAGGTGCACCGAACACACGCGCCTTCTTTATCTTATCCCTGTCACATATAACAAATACATCCGGTTGAACCATAGTCTTATCATCACAATCAAGTT
>JAFUEG010000282.1 GCA_017464045.1 Lachnospiraceae bacterium | reverse complement strand
TCCTTTTTAACTTCTGTTGAAACAGCCTTTTCACCGTCATCCTTTTTAATTTCAGTTTGAGTATATGTTGCAATATATACTACATTCTTAACTACCGGAACAACTACAGGTGTCCAATTTAAAAATGTATAAGTATACTGTTCATCGGCAGGCTTTGTTGGTATCTCGCCCGTATATTCCGGTGTTATGCCGTAATCTACAGTTCCTTCCTGTAAAACAGTATTATCGTAATTTAACCATTTGACTGTATAGCTATTGACAGCATCAGTATATGTTGCCTTATAAGTTACATTACCTGTTACAGTATCTATATCAGGTGTCCATCCGACAAATGTATATGTGTACTTTTCATCAGCAGGCTTTGTTGGCGCATCTCCGGTATATTCCGGTGTTTCTCCATAATTTACAGTATCCGTTTTTAAAACGGTATCATCATAATTAGTCCATGTTACCGTAAATGTTTTGATTTTCCAACCTGCATAAATGGTTGTTATTCCGGTTACAGTATCGGTATCAAAATTCCATTTGTTTGTACAGGCAGCTTCTTTATACCATCCGGTAAAATCATAGCCTATCGAAGATAAATCATCAGGCTTTGTAACCTTGACACCTTCATCTACAGTCTGTGATGCCGGAGCAGTCCCATGTCCGTTTGCGTTAAAGGTTACTTCATAACTTCTCTTTTCTACCGTCAAATGATATGATGCTGTTTTTGTTGCATAAGTATATTTATCACCATCTATTACTGTAGCAGTGATATCCGTCTCGCCATAGCCTACAATTGTTACTTCTCCGGTTGCAGCATTTACTGTTGCAACAGCTGTATTATCTGATGCATAGGTAACTGTTCCATCGCCTGAGTTTGTGAGAGTATTTGTAAATGCAGCATCTCCGTTTATCTTTGAAACGCTTGTAGTTGCATAGCTTATTGTACCGGCTTTCTTATTTACCATAACATTACAACTTGCTGATATATCTGCATTCACATTACTCGTAACAGTTACAGTATCATCACCAGCCGTAACACCCTTTGCATATACTGTAAGAGTTGATGTAGCGTCTGCTCCGACAGGAGTTGTGCAGTCTTCATCAGAATAAAGTGTAACTTTACTACTGCTTGTACTCCACTTTACTTTCTTATCAGTAGCACCATCCGGTGTAACGGTTGCTGTAAATGAAATTTTACTATCAATATCAACACTCTGTGTCGTATCTGGGGAGATTGAAATACCGCTTACAGGTGTTGCCACAGTAAACGTATTAGATGAGAAGATTACAGATGACAGATTAAGTTTTAAAGCGGGGCGCACTCCAAGCTAATTATTCACATTGCGGCCATTATCATGAACGTGGCCGTCGTCGCCGTCCACGCACGCCGCAAGAGAATCAAGGTCGCCGCGCGAACTGAGCCACCATGCATTGTAATTTGCGCCGGAATACTGAGAGCATTTTCTTACATCAGCATTTGTTATTGCATTTGCCTTCTCAGTCGTAAGAAGAAACATTCCGCCACTTACTGCTGTTTTTGCATTTTCGGAAAGAGTATTATAATAAGTTTCTACAGCTGTTTTTACTGTAGAATTGCCATATTCATCATAACTACCGCTTGAACTGTACTGTGATGCAGCAACACAATCTTTTGAAAGCAGTGTTACTGTACTATCATCAAAATCAATAAGATACCAATCTTTACCATCAAATTTTACCACTGTTGTGGTATTCTTTAGGCTTTTATAATCATCCGCAGCCTTTACTTCCATAGCCGGTATCATTGTCATCATAACAGAAAAAATCATAGCAATGCTGAGCAGTAATGATAATGCTTTTCGTCCTGTTTTGTGACTAAATACAGACATTTTTACAATTTTGTTTTCCACTTTTTTCCCTCCTGTCTTATCACTTTTCCCTTAAGAATTTTCGTTATTACAGTGATAACATTTTATATAATTATTATGTGGCTGTCGGGAGAATGATATTTCACTCTCAACACAATGAAAGCATTAGTGCGTCCACAGATTCCGACAGCATGTGTTTTTCTACGGAGTCATCCGTAAAAAGGAACAGAGTTCCTTTGCCACAGTGTACTGGTATAACGAACCTTCGATATACTTCTGACATACCGGGCAATGCGGGGCGCACTCCAAGCTTTTTATTCACATTGTTGCCATTATCATTTACGTTGCCGTCGTCGCCGTTCACGCACGCTGCATTATTATCATTGTTGCCGCGCGAACTGAGCCACCATGCAACCCTGTCCCTATCATAAGAAGAATCCTAAAATTCTCCGTTACAATCTTCATTATCAGTTGCTTTTGTCAGAACAAAGCCTGACATTACTTTTTTATTTAATTTGTATGTATGCCCATGTGACAAATGTCCACGATAGCTTACTATACTTCTTCCTATTTCCTCTATTGTTTTTTCACCGTTTTGATAATCTTTTTTAAACTTTTTCAGCCGTCTTTTCCATCTTCTCTTATTAGAAGTCCGAAGCCTTCTTATTACTTTCCCTGTATCTGTCAGATAGAAACGAAAACCAAGAAAATCAACACCATGTGAAATCGGAAATATTTGAGTTTTTTCATTAAAGGAAAGTTTTAATTCATCTGCTATTTTCTTCATTTCGCAAAGGACATAATTTAAATATTCCTTGCTCTCATGAATAAGTATTCCATCATCCATATATCTGACATAATGCTTTATTTTCATTTTTTCCTTGATAAGTCTGTCCATCGGATCAAGATAATATAAAGCAAACCACTGACTTGTTTGATTTCCCATAGGAAGCCCTTTACTGCATCCCGTATCGGTATCCTTAGTCTTTTCATAGCTTCTTATGATATGATATAAAAGTCCAAGAACGTTTCTGTCAGGAAAATCACTTAACATGCCTTTTAAAACTTCGTGGTCTATGCTGTCAAAATAGTGTCTGATATCATATTTAAGAATATACCCTTTTGTTCCATGTTTTTTGTAATGCTCACGCATAAATCTGCTGAGCCTGTCCATAGCAAAATGTGTGCCCTTTCCTTCACGGCAGGCTGCGTTGTCATATATCAGCCTTTTTTCAAAATATGGCTTTAAAATGTTGTCACAAAGGCAATGCTGTACAACTCTGTCCCTAAATGATAACGCTTGTATTTCACGCTCCTTAGGGTCATAAATCATAAACCTGTGATATCCACCTACCCGATAAGTCTTATCCTTCATCTGCTTTATGATATCCCACAGATTATGTGCCAGTTCAAGTTCAAAATCTATTACTTCCTGTTTATTCCTTTTTCCGGCTGCCGTCTTTTTATACGCCTGATACATGTTTTGAAAATCCGTCATAGCATCAAAGCTATACGGTTTAGTACCTTTTTCTGTCACTTACAATCCACGCTCCAAGCATATTTTCAACATCGTATATCTGCTTTGTAATCTGTTCATATTGCTTCGGCAGAATACACTGTTGTTTCATGGCAAGTTCTGACATATATCCAAGTAATTTAAGAGATGTCATCGCCTTTCTTTGATGTAAAAATCTTTCATGTATTGCGGAATCATCCCCTTTATTTATAAATATCTCATTTGCCATAATAAGCTGTTCTATCACATCAAGAGAATAGTTTTGCAATCTTGAAACAAGTGTAAATCGAAACTTCTTCGGCGACTTATCTGTTATGGTCATCACATAGCTGCACAAATCCTTTGATTTTGTAATTACAGCCAGTTCGCTTTTTGCTATATAACCACTTCCTTTGCATATGTATAATACAATTAAATATTTTTATTCTGTTACTTTTGAAAAGTAATCTTCCAAATCATGAAACAGCCCGACAATATATACATTATTTTCTTCGATTCTAAATATTATTTTGTATTGCATATCTAAAACCAAAGCTTCTTTATATCCTTTTTTTCTAAGGTAATCATCCTTTGAATCCTTAAATTGATACGGATTATCTTCAAGTCTGTCATAAAGCTTTGATATCCCGTCAAGCAAATGCTTTGCCGCTTTAGGATTTTTAAGCTTGTTAATAATGTAATATACGCAGTCATCTATCAGTTCATCTGCTCTGTCCGTAATAATTAAATTATATGTCATATTTTTCCCTCACTGCTGACAAAGCTTTTCTTGCATCCTTTGCTGCACCTTCTTTTATCTGCTGCTCCGATATCTCTATATCACTATACATATTCCATTTTTTTTGAGTCGCTTCAAATAATTCTATGCTCATTAAGACCATATCTCCATATCCGTTTTTGGTTATATAAATCGGTTCATCAACTTTATGGCACAAATCGGATATAGCCGATGTATCCTTTAAATCTTTTATAGGCATAATCTGCGGCATGATGCTCGCCTCCTCTCTTTTAGTACAATAACACCATATTGTACAAGCCGAAAACAACTATTTGTTACAGCTCAATTTATTATTATACTTTTTGTACAATAATTCTATCATAGTATAGCAAAAAAACATACAATTCTCAACAATTTCTTTAAATTTTGCATTCTTTTATTAAATTATGCATTTCTTAATTTATATGTAGCTTTATATATTTTTTAAATTGCCTTTCTCGTAAGTTCAGATGTTATTTCTGTGTAAATGTCATCATTTACATTTTTTTGATATATAACATCATCTGATGTCGGTACTTGGAACTGTCCGATAAAATTAAAATATATATCTATCTGCTGTGTCATATGGTATTTTCCGCCCACTCCCTGATGTACCTCTATACGTTCTATAAATTCATTCAACAGCTTTTTATCAAGTTCTTTTACCTCTGTATAACGGTGTACGAGCTTTATGAATTTATCAGTCCTTAATGCCTCTGACTTAGAAGCAGAAAGCATAGCTTCAATATCTTCCTTTTCTGTTTCGAGTGTTGTCTGTTCTTTATCATAATCGGAGATTAGACTTTGGAACTGTCTTTCGGGTATTCTGCCCGATACATTATCCTCATATAATTTCTTTATCAGACGGCTAAGCTCTATCAACCTGTTTTCTATCTCTGTAAGTCTTTTCCTCTTTTCCCTTATTTCCTTTTCGTAATTAAAATCCGAAAGAAGCATTACCTGTCTTACGAATTCATTTTCATTATCTATAACATATCTGCACACTTCATTGATTGCGGTCAGTATCAGTTTTTCAAGTGAAGATGTTTTTATATAATGTGACGAGCATCTGTTATATCTGTTGTACGCCATAGGACAGCCGAATGCGCTGTCACTGTCATATACCTTTCCGTCCTTTCTGTGCTGTGCCTGTGGACTTTTATAGCTCATTCTGTGTCCACAGTCGGCACAATATATAAGTCCCGACAGCATATGTGTATAACAGCCGTTTGCAAGTCTCTTATATTTCTTTCCGTTTATTACTCGATTTGCCGTATTCCATGTATCCTCATCTATAATCGGCTCGTGTGCATTTGGAATTATAATTATCTCATCCTCTGTAGTTTTTCTCCGTGCCTTTCTTCCCACGCCGGTACTTACGGTCTTACTTAATACCACATCGCCTTTGTATTCTCTTTGTCTTAGAATTCTTGATACTGTCGTGGAATTCCATATATACGGATCGTGATAGGTATGTGTCCTTGCCATTTCAGGGCGGTATTTTTCAAAGTATGCGGTTGGTATCATAACGTGCTCATCTGTAAGTATTTTTGCAATCTGCGTCACTCCGTTACCCTCAACTGCAAGCTGATATATATGCTTTACAATATCCCTTACATTTTCGTCTACATAGAGTGTATTTTTATCTCCTTCTTTTCTGTAAAAGCCATATGGGACAGAGCCACTGCAACGCTTACCCGACTTCATACGTTCTTTGAATACTGTTCGTATCTTTTTGCTCGTATCCTTTGCATACCACTCATTCATGATATTTACAAAAGGGGTGAAGTCATTCTCATTTTCCTTTATGGAATCAATGTTGTTGCCTATAGCGATAAATCTGACTTTCTTCTTTGGGAAGAACATTTCCGTATAAAATCCAACCTCAAGATAGTTCCTCCCAAATCGTGACATATCTTTTACTATTACGGTGGATATATTTCCCTCTTTGATTTCCTCAATCATTTCTGTAAAAGCAGGTCGCTCGAAGTTTGTTCCGGAATAACCGTCGTCAACAAAATGTCGGAAGTTGTTGAAGCCGTTATCCTTCGCATAATGCTCCAGATATTCCTTTTGGTTTTTGATACTGTTGGACTCCCCCTGTAATTCGTCATCACGAGACAGTCTTTCATAAAGTGCTGTGTACTGCATATGCATTCCTCCTTGATAATATATTTGTAATCTGAGAAATATCAAGGTTTTGCGCGGTTTGCAAGGGGTTGATATTCTCTGCACATACTATACTAAGCCCTTTGGATCAGTAACTATATAAGATGTCTTTTTATGCATCTGCATAATGTTTGGTTTCACATAAAACCTTGTCTTACCTGAACCCGAACCACCCACAACAATTATATTTTTATTTCTTGCATACTTTG
>JAFUEG010000281.1 GCA_017464045.1 Lachnospiraceae bacterium | reverse complement strand
TCCCTTTGTAAGACCATAAGGTAAGCTTTGTATAAATTCCGCAACAGCTTTTCCCTGTATAATCTTGTGACTGTTTGAAAGCTTTATATTTTCATTTTTTAATATCTTTAATTCATATAAAAATTTGTAAAATTCATCAAATGCAGTTCTTCGAATCGCATTTTTTAAAATCTCTTCATTCATCGGAAAATGAATATTTTCATAGCTTTCGGTAAGCTCCATAAGATTATTTTCATTTCTTATTTCAACAGGTATATAATCCTTTAAATTAAGATAAGCAGACCTTGCACTCCTAACAGCCTTTTGAAAGGTTTTATTGGAAAGACCTTTAGTAAGCGGATATACAGGCTGAAGTTCCTGGCGCATGCTTTCATATTCTCGTGGTTTATAATATTCCGGATGCTCCATAACCCGCATATTATTTTTTATTTTTATCTCACCTACAAACACATAGGTTTCGCCCTTATGAAAAAGATTTTTAAGATACGGCTGATTAAACCAGGTTATCTTAAGTGTTCCCGAGCTATCCTTAACTGTCATGGTAACTATTTTAAGACTTCTTACTCTTTTTACATCCACGTAAGAATATACCATGCCACAAACTACATTTCTTACACCAATCTTTGTATCCTTTATATCAACCGGTTCTCCGTAAAAAATGTAATCTCTCGGAAATGTATTGATAAGCTCACCGACAGTATGAATCCCAAGCTTGGCAAAACAGGCGGCAGTTTTATCTCCTATTCCTTTAATTGTCGTTATCTCTTCTCTTAAATCCATGTATCGCTCCATATAAAACATTCATTAGTGTAACAACTATCATAACCAGCACTGCATATCCGGGCAGATACCATAAGCTGCCCATTTTATTGTCTATCCACTCAAGAGGTGAATCAAGGGACGGTCTTAAAACAAACATATAATTTACATCAAAGTGCCTGTCAAACACATAAATCACAGGTACTATTATAACAAGAAAAGCAATTGCTTTCCACATTTTAAATATAGACGGCTTTATTTCCTCTCCTAAAAGGCCTAATACAGTATAGACCACTATACCTCCATGAAATATAAAACCCTGAAGCGTAATAAAATTAAACGCCGGATAATAGCTCCAATCCGGAAAAACAAGTGCACATACTGTTCCCGGCAGACATAAGCTGTATAAAACCTGCCCTAAAGAATCCCATTTGAAAAATGCATGGAAAAAACATACAAATCCGGCAAGACTGCACAGATGTAACGGCAGTTCATAAACTGACATATGTTTTCCCGCATATAAAACACCTATTCTTAAAAAAATAAGGAAAACCAAAAAACTGCCTATTATCTTTAAAATAATATCCCTTTTCTTCTCATTTTGCTTTGAATAATATATCCCTAAAGCGACAGAAAAAGCTATAATAAAAATCAGCCAGCATATATGATACAGGCTAAATTGATTAAAACCTGCTCCATCCGGTATATCATCACTGTATGTCCAAAAATTTATATCATCATTCATTTTATTCTTATAACCTTCCCGGTTTTTTACATTGTTCCGACATTCTTAGCAGTCGAATTATATTGGCAAATTGTCACATCAAAAGCCATCATTATATTTTATACAATTTATAATACATTATGTATCAAAAAATTAAAAGCCGTCACTTTACATTTTACTGTAAAGTGACAGCTTAAAATAAATCAATTTTTTAATAAAGAATCATTTCAAACACTTAATTAAACATTATATCTTTTGATAGGCTTTTATTCTACTGAAAGTATATAATAGTAAACCGGCTGGTCTCCGGGATGAAGCTCAATTTCATAATCAGGATAGGTATCGGAAAGTGCCTTAACAATCTTTTCTGCATCCTCATTATTTACATCCTGTCCATAATAAACACTTATAAGCTCTGAACCGTCATAAGCCATTTCCTTAACAAGTTCTTTTACAACCTCTGTTATATCAGTACCAACTGACTTAATACCGTCATCTGATATACCCATAAAGTCGCCGGTCTTTATCTCCTTGCCATCTATGGAGGTATCTCTTACAGCATAAGTAACCTCTCCGGATTTAACCATGCTCATAGCATCCTTCATGCTCTCAGCATTGTCCTCAGGTGAAAGTGTTCCCTCAAAGCCTATCATAGCACTTATACCCTGTGGAATGGTTTTTGAAGGTATAACTATAACCTTCTTATCCTTTTCTATACTTGCTGCCTGATTAGCTGCAAGAATGATATTTTTATTATTAGGAAGTACAAATACTGTATCAGCATTAACCTTTTCAACAGCGGAAAGTACATCATCAGTACTTGGATTCATAGTCTGACCACCGGAAATGATATAGTCTACACCAAGCTCTTTAAATATACTGTCTAAGCCTTCACCAACAGAAACTGCAACAAATCCATAAGGCTTCTTTTCTTCCTTCTTCTTTAACTCGGCAAGCTCGGCATCACGCTCAGCAGATTTAATCTTATCCTGCTCCTTCATAAGCTTCTCGTGATGCTCCTCACGCATATTGTCAATCTTCATCTTGGTAAGTGAACCATACTCAAGGCCTTTCTCAAATGCAAGTCCCGGATGATTGGTATGCACATGAATCTTAACAAAATCATCATCAGCAACACATACCAGTGAATCTCCTATTGAAGTGAGATATTCCTTGAACTTAATCTCATCATCCATGGTAAATTCTTTTTCAAGATTAATAATAAACTCAGTGCAATATCCAAATTTAATATCTGAGGTATCTATATTTTCTGAATCAACAGACGAAGCACCTGCTGAACCTGTCTTAGCAGGTTTAACATCAACAACCTCTTTTCCTGTCAATCCGTTATATGCACCCTTAAGGAACTCCATAAGCCCCTGTCCACCCGAGTCAACAACTCCGGCTTCCTTAAGTACAGGTAATAATTCAGGAGTCTTTTCAAGTGTTTCATCTCCACACTCTATAACTGCCTCTGCAAATGTTTCTACATCAACGCCTTGTTCTGCAAGCTCAACAGCCTTTTCTGCCATTGCCTTTGCAACAGTAAGAATAGTTCCTTCCTTTGGCTTCATAACAGCCTTATATGCTGTCTCTACACCACGAACAAAACCATCTGCAAGAACATTTACATTTATCTCGGACTTTTCCTTGATTTCCTTGCAAAAGCCTCTTAAAAGCTGTGAAAGTATAACACCTGAGTTACCTCTTGCACCTCTAAGTGAACCGCTTGAAATTGTCTTAGACAATTCCTTTAATCCCGGATGCTCAAGGTTACTAACTTCATTTGCAGCTGACATAATGGTTAACGACATATTGGAGCCTGTATCGCCGTCCGGAACAGGGAATACATTTAATTCGTTTATATATTCCTTGTTTCTCTCCAAGTTATAAGCTCCTGCAAGAAATGCCTTTTGAAGCAAATCTGCATCAATTATCTTAATAGCCACTTTAAATTTCCTCCTACTAATCTATTACCCTAACACCTTCAACAAAGATGTTGATGTTCTTAACCGACATACCGGTCATTTCCTCAACAGAATACTTTACAGTACTTATAAGATTGTCACATACAGTTGAAATGCTCACACCGTATGCTACTATGATATGAAAATCAATTGAAATTGTATTATCCTCATCGATAATAACATTTACGCCCTTGCTCACACTGTCACCCTTAAGAAGCTTGGCAATACCATCCTTCATGCTTATGGTAGCCATACCTACGATACCAAAGCACTCAAGAGCTGCGTGTCCTGCATATTGAGCTATTACTTCGTTTTCTATAACAATGTCACCAAATTCGTTAGTCATATAACCCTTCATGGACATTACCTCCTTTTTAAACATTCTAAATAATTATACCCATTATGTGACATTTAATCAAGTATTAAATTTATATAGTAATAACCTCTTTATATTGTTAAATATTATGTTAAAACAGTGCTTAAATGTGTACTTTTAAAAAAAATTAATTTTTTGCTTGCATATTAATTGGTTTTTTGTTAAAATATGTTCGTTGTGAGCCTGCGAGCTGTTAGGTAAGACATAGGCTAATATTTGTTTTGTCAAGGAGGTGCTAACGATGGCAAAGTGTAGTATTTGTGAAAAGAGCGTTCATTTTGGTAACAATGTGAGCCATTCTCATAGAAGATCAAACAGAATGTGGAAGTCAAACATTAAGTCTGTTAAGGCAATGATTAACGGTACTCCAAAGAGAGTTTACGTATGTACTCAGTGTTTGAAGTCCGGAAAAGTAGAAAGAGCATAATTTACCCCGTAAGCAGCTATGGGTAATATAAAAAACAGGTACTCGCATATCACGTTGTCACTTAACGATATGCTAAGCACCTGTTTTTTATATTACCCATAGCTGCTTACTCATATAACTCATCATCACTTAACGCTATGCAGGGTACTTTTTAATCTACCATCGAAAGCTGTATTCTCTTTTTCTCTAAGTCTACTCCTATTACAGTTACGTCTATGATGTCGCCGACGGATACTACCTCAAGCGGATGCTTGATATATTTTTTGCTCATTTTGGAAATGTGCACAAGTCCGTCCTGATGAACACCTATATCTACAAAGGCTCCGAAGTCAATTACATTTCTGACTGTGCCTTTAAGCTGCATCCCTTGTGTTAAATCCTTCATCTCAAGTACATCACTTCTAAGTATAGGTTTTTCTAATTCTTCACGAGGATCTCTGCCCGGTTTTTCAAGCTCTTTTAATATATCTATAAGTGTCGGCTCGCCAAGTCCAATTTCTTCTGCTGTCTTTTTTGTATCATTAACCATGCTTTTTATGGTATTTCCCTTTATACCGCCGGACTTTAAATCATCCTCTGATACATTGAGTTTTTTCATCAACAGCTTGGTCGCCTCGTAGCTTTCCGGATGCACACTTGTTGAGTCAAGTACCTCATCTCCGTCCAGTATTCTCATAAAGCCTGCACACTGCTCATAGGCTTTAGGACCAAGCTTCGGAACCTTTAATAATTCTTTACGATTGTTAAAGCGTCCGTTGTTTTCACGATATGATACGATATTTTTTGCAATAGGTTTACTTATACCGGATATGTAAGATAAAAGCTGTGGTGATGCTGTATTTAAATCAACTCCTACATTATTTACACAATCCTCAACCACTGCCGTAAGTGCATTATCAAGATTCTTCTGATTCATATCATGCTGATACTGACCGACACCGATGGACTTTGGATCTATCTTAACAAGCTCGGCAAGCGGATCCTGAATTCTTCTTGCTATGGATGCGGCACTTCTCTGCCACTCATCAAAATCAGGTAATTCTTCTGTGGCTGCTTTACTGGCAGAATATATAGAAG
>JAFUEG010000280.1 GCA_017464045.1 Lachnospiraceae bacterium | reverse complement strand
TCTTACAGATATGAAGATGTTCCAGCAGGGCTCCATATCGCAGTACATGCAGGCAGTAACAACCAATCTTGCCGTAGATATATCCAAGATGAATGCATTTTCAAGCAATCAGGATGATATAAAATACATCATAAGTAATCAGAGACTTTCCATATCGGGTGTAGATTCAAATGAAGAAGCATCTGAACTGGTAAAATTTGAAAACCTGTATAATCTTGCTTCCAAGGTTATATCAGTATTAAATGAAGTATATAAAAAGCTTATCAATGATACGGGAAGATAGTAAGTAAGATAAAGGGAAAAGTTATTGATGCCTAAGACGTACATAAAAGTCGGATGATAGTTATCTGAGCGCGTGTGAACGCCGATAAACTAATCAAGAGGCAGGCAGAAACATGCAGGATAACAGGAGGTATTATTATGGGAATGAGAATAACCAATCAGATGATTTCAAACAATTCAGTCAGAAACCTCCAGAGAAGTATGACTGAGGTAGATAGAAGAACCAAGCAGATGACTTCGGGAAAAAAGATTTCGCAGGCTTCAGAGGATCCCGTAGTTGCTGTAAGAGCTCTTAAGCTGAGAACTACCGTAAGCCAGCTTGAGCAGTATAAGGACAAGAACATACCTGATGCAAACTCATGGTATGAAGTATCCAATACTTCCCTTGACAATATAGTAAAGAGAATCAAGGATATCAACGAATATTGTGTACAGGGTTCAACAGATTCCTTTGGCTCAACTGACAGAAGTGCAATAATTGATTCCTTAAAGGAACTTCAGGACATGATATATGAAGAGGGTAATTCGACCTACGCCGGAAGATACATTTTCTCAGGCTTTAAGACAGACAGACCTCTTACATTTACTAAGACGGATGATGTAACTAAATACTCATATGACATAACAGAGCATATCAGTGGTAAAGACCTTGATAATAAGAAGGTTGTAGTTGATTCGGTTAAGTTTGATGAGGTCGACGATTATCTTTCGGGAGCAAAGACTTACGAGCAGCCGGATCCACAGCAGGTTTACAGATTAAATCTTGCTTATGAGGGAATTGAAGAAAACAACAATGCAGGCGATGCAGTTCTTTCTCTTACAGCAAAGGATGCTGCAGGTAACGATATAGATCTTACAGGATATACAATAAACGTAAAGACTACTGATGATGCTGACACATATTATGATGTGGCTCCGGGCGAGATTAATGTTATAAAAGAAACCGGAGAAATAATCTTTGGCGAGGATATATTTAATGTGCTTAAGACGGCAGAGGATATAGAAGTAAAGTATGCCAAGACAGAGTTTGATGTTGATGACCTTAGACCTGAGCATTACTTTGACTGTACCCAGTATACCGAACAGCCGGATGGAAGCATCAAAACCGTCGATTATACACAACCTGAGGGTGGACAGGGAATATATTATGAAGTTAACTTTAATCAAAGTATTAAGGTTAACTTAGAAGGAAAAGACCTTATAACCTCAAAAATCGGAAATCAGATAAATGACCTTATCTATACACTTCAGGAACTCAAGGATGCTGAGGACACACAGGCAAGGCTTAAGAAAATGCTTGAGGATGAGCAGTATGCATCAAATGATGCGGCGGTAAAACAGATAAACAGAATGCTTAAGGATATAGATTCTGAGATAGCAGTTAAGAAAGAAACAATGCAAAAAACTTTCTCAGGTAATATAACGAATTTTCAGAATTATCTTGCTGAGATTTCCGCAACGCAGTCTGATATAGGAAGCCGTATGACCAAGCTTTCCATGATAAAGACAAGAGTTGAAGAACAGTATGCTTCATTTAAGGAATTAAAATCTGCAAATGAGGATATGGAAACAGAAGAAATTGTAACAGATTTTAATGAGGCAAACCTTGTGTATGAGTCAGCCCTTGCAGCAACAAGTAATGTAATGGATAAGACTTTGCTTGATTATCTGTAAGATTCGGTGTATTATATATGTATTAACACTTAATTAAAAGCTTAGGGCAAGTATATGGGTAAATCCTTAGCTTATGGTTGTTAAGATATATCGCGAGGAGGAAAAAGGGATGGTAGCAGAAACGAAATTTTTTGGAACTATTGATATTGAGGATGATAAGATAATTGAATTCCCTATGGGAATTATCGGCTTTGAGAACTTCAAAAAGTTTGCACTTATATATGATAAGGAACAGGAAGAACGTTCTCCGATAAGCTGGCTGCAGTCCATGGATGAGCCGTTGCTTGCATTACCTGTAGTGAGTCCATTGGATATACTTGGAGAATATAATCCTATAATTGAGGATGAACTTACCAAAATAATAGGAGATCCTGCAGATGCAGATTTGCTTATACTTGTAAGCATGTCTATACCTTCAGATTTAACTAAGGTAACAGCTAATCTTAAGGCACCTTTTATCATAAATGCCAAGGATAGAAAGGCTATGCAGGTTATAGTTGAAAATCAGGATTATGACATTAAATTCAATGTATATGAATTTGTAGAAAAGCTTAAGGCAAAGGCAGGTGAGTAGTATGCTGGCACTTTCAAGAAAACAGGGCGAATCCATAATGATAGGAAATGACATCGAGATCAGCATACTCGAGATAAAGGGTGAGCAGATTAAGATAGGTATATCGGCACCAAAGAGCGTACCTGTATATAGAAAAGAAATTTATACCCAGATACAGGAGGCTAATAAAGAAACTGTTAATTCTGTGGATATTGAGAGCCTGAAAAAGCTTTTATAAGCTATATTTTTAAGTTAAAAAACACTTGCAACAAAAATTTGTAGACAAATTGTTAATAAAAGTGTAAACTTTTATATATATCTTGACGATATAAGATGTAACAGTAAATGACGATCAGCCTGAGATTATGGATATTCTCGGGCTTAGGCTCTCTATAGAATTATTAAGAATTCTATAGAAAAACACACGGAGGTGGATAAGAAATGGCAATTGAAGGAATCAGAAGTGCAGTGGGAAGCAGTTACACACCTAGACAACCACAGCCTAGCGCAGATATTACTGTAGCGACAGCGGGTGGTAATCAGGTAAAAGTGGAAAATGCCATACCACAGGTAGAGGAAAAGGGTAAGGGCTTTAACAGTTCTGAGGAAGAAAAGAAAAAGCAGGATGAGTCTGCTGTTCAGACTGAGGGTAAAGAGGTTCCTACCGACAAGATTAAGTCTGCGGTTGATACCTTAAATAAACAGGTATCCATGAGACATACTAACTGCAGCTTTAAGTATCATGATGACACCAATCGTATATCAATTACAGTTAAGGATACAGACACAGATGAGGTTATCAGGGAGATTCCTGCCGAGAAGGCACTTGATATGCTTGCAAAGGCATGGGAGCTTGCAGGACTTATGGTAGACGAGAAGAGATAGTTTTGTATTAAGAAAGGAGTGATAGGATGGCTAGAGTAAGAATGACCGGTCTTGCATCAGGACTTGATACTGAGAGCATGGTTAAAGAATTGGTTAAGGCTAGTTCTACTAAGGTTGATAGTATTACAAAAGAAAAACAAAAAGCCGAGTGGAAAAAAGAGGCCTGGCAGGATCTTAATACGAAATTATACAACTTCTACAAATCAGAGTTGTCAGCTCTGAGATTGCCGTCGACTTATAACAAGAAGTCTACACAGGTAAGTGACGATTCCAAGGTATCTGTAAGTGCAGGTACAGGTACTACACTTGGTACACACACGATATCTGTTAAACAGATAGCGTCTTCAGCATATCTTACAGGTGCCAATATTAAGAGTGGAAATGCCAAGTATAATACTATAGCTGATGCGTCTGCTGCAACAAATTTTGCAGACATGAAGGATGCAGATGGCAACAGCCTTGGTCTTGAAGGACAGACTATTAGATTTACTGCGGATCAGGACGGACTTCCTACTATGGAATTTACTCTTGGAGGTTCAGGTGAAAACAGCGTTGCAAATATCAGCGAGCTTAACGCTAAGCTTGCAGCGGATGACAACTTTAAGGGTCTCCAGGCAAGTATTCAGGATGGCAAGATAACATTTACCAATTCTTCTCTGGAAAAGGCTGAAGATGGAACGGAGTCAGGAAAAGCGTTTATTATAGAAGCAGATGCACTTGGCTCAAACGGTATAGTTGATTTTAAGGCTGATGAAGAATCGGGCAAAGTTACTTCACTTAGCGGTATAGAAACTAAAGAGCAGGTTGAATTTGGAGCATCAGATATCAACGGAAGGACTAAGCTTTCTGATATTGGTATTAAAGTAGGAACATCATTCTTTATCAATGATAAAGAATTTATTGTTGATGAAAAAACTACAATAAATGACTTTACATCAGGCTTATCAAAGCTTAGTGTTAGTGCAAGCTTTGATGCCGGTCAGGGAAGATTTTACATTAATTCATCAAAGGGTGGAGTTGCCAATGACTTTACTCTTACATCTACAGATGCCGATGCTCTTGAAACTCTTGGTCTTGGAAGCGCAGCTAAGAAGGTGGATGCTCAGGATGCAATCATAGAGTACAATGGCGTTGAATACAGGGGCGATTCCAATCAGTTTTCTATCAACGGCATGACTATCAATGCCAAGGGCGTTACCGGTAATTATAATAAAGAAACAGGAGAGTTTACAAATGATTCTCCTATAAGCGTAACGGTTGGTAATGATACTGAAGGAATATATAACAGTATTAAGAGTTTTGTCAATAAGTATAATGAACTTGTTGATGAGATGAATAAACTTTATAATGCAGAAAAGACTGATTATGATCCGCTTACAGAGGAAGAAAAGAGCGCTCTTTCTGATAATCAGATAGAGAAATGGGAAGAAAAAGCAAAGTCGGGTCTTTTGAGAAGAGATTCCACTATAGGCAGTTTGCTTTCCAATATGAGAACAATTCTCAATAAAGCTGTTACAGTTACAAATGAAGATGGTTCAACTACGCAGTATTCTCTTGCATCACTTGGTATAGTTACCGGAAGTGACTGGTCTGAAAATGGAAAGCTTCATATACTTGGTGATGAAGATGATGAGGCATATTCATCTGAGACCAATAAATTAAAAGCAACACTTGAAAGCAAACCGGAGATTTTCTCAAAGGTATTTGCAAATGGTGATAATGGTTCAGATGGCATAGGAAAGCAGATGTATGATTATATGGTAAAGGCTATGAAGAAGACTTCTACAAGTCATGCACTTACTTTCTATGATGATATAACCATGGATGAGCAGATAGATGATTATGATGATAAGATAGAGGAGCTTAACAAAAAGCTTTCAGATTTGGAAGACAAATATTATGATCAGTTTGCCAAGATGGAGTCTGCTATGGCTAAGCTTCAGCAACAACAGTCGTATCTTGCATCTCTTATGGGAACAGCTTAGTAAAAGTTATGTAAATGATTAATTATGGAGGCATAAATGTATGGCTTATAATGCAGCTAAGGCATATGGCAACAATAAGGTTAATACGGCATCACAGGCAGAGCTTACGCTTATGCTATATGACGGGGCGGTAAAGTTTTGTAACAGAGCCAAGGAAGCACTTGAGATTAATGATTATGAAACCGTCAACACCAATATTCAAAAATGCCGTAATATAGTCGTTGAGCTTCTGTCTACACTTAATCATAAATATCCTGTAGCAAAGGATTTTGAGACTTTATATAATTATATATTTGCATTACTTACAGAGGCAAATATGAAAAAGGATATGGAGTCGCTTGAAAAAGCCTTGGCAGAACTCAGAGATATACGGGATATATGGAAGGAAATCATGTCTAAGTCGAAAGGACCTCAGCTTGTTCTTGATACAAAATAAGGCGGTGTTATATGAATGAGACAGGTATGTATATTGGGATTTTGAGGGACTCTCTTAAAAGGAAAAAAAATTATCTTGAAGAGATCGCAGAGCTAACATCCGGACAAAGTGAGTTAGCCGGCAGCGACAGTTTTGACGAAGAAGCTTTTGGCAGGATTGTTGATAGAAAAGAAATTTTAATAAATAATATAAATGAGATTGACAAAGGCTTTACTTCGGTGTATGATAGAGTAAGAGGTAATCTCCTCGAAGAAAAGGATTTGTATAAGGCTGAGCTTAACGAAATACAGGAACTAATTAATGTCTGTATGGAGAAGGGAGCAGAGATAGAAGTTCTGGAGGAGAGAAATCGACAGAAACTTGAGATGGTATTTGCAAGTGAACGAAAGAATTTAAGACAGGTCAAGAATTCCAGAACGGTTGCTAACAGATACTATAAGACTATGTCAAATAGTGTAGTGAATGATGCTATGCTGTATGATAGAAAAAAATAAAATTTTTAAAAAAATTAAATATTGGGGTTAATTATATAATTTTCGCTCCGATATATATTATGTAAGGGTCAGGGAAGACCAAATCAAAGGTTATTACGCTTCGGCGTGTAACATAGATTATTATTAACGGCGGCATGACCGCTAGTACATGTTGCAAGGAAGCAACATTATATTCAAGGAGGAATTATTATGGTAGTACAACACAACATGCAGGCAGTAAACACTAACAGAATGTTAGCAGGAAATGTTAAGGCAGTATCTAAGTCAACAGAGAAGTTATCATCAGGATACGCTGTTAACAGAGCAGCTGATGACGCAGCAGGTCTTTCAATCAGTGAGAAGATGAGAAACCAGATCAGAGGTATTAACCAGGCTGTTAAGAACTCAGAAGATGGTGTATCACTTATCCAGACTGCAGAAGGTAACATGAACGAGATTCATAGCATCCTTCAGAGAATGGGCGAGCTTGCTACTAAGGCAGCTAACGATGTTAACGCAACTGAAGATCGTACAGCTATCCAGAACGAGATTGATCAGTTAACTACTGAGATCGATTCTATTTCTAACAAGGCAGCATTCAACGGCACTAAGCTTTTGAATGGTGACTTCAAGAGCAAGAATCTTCAGGTTGGTGCTGTTGCAGGTGAGAACATGAACATCACTATCTCAACTATGAATGCAACATTACTTAGCGTAAAGAGCCTTGATATGGCATCTCATGGTTCAGCATCAGATGCAATGTCTAAGATAAGCGCAGCTATCAAGACTGTTTCAGCAGCAAGATCAGAGCTTGGTGCTAAGCAGAACAGACTTGACTACACTATCAACAATCTCAATAACTACAGCGAGAACTTAACTTCAGCTGAGTCACAGATTCGTGATACTGATATGGCTGCAGAGATGACTTCTTACACTAAGAATAACATTCTCCAGCAGGCTGCTCAGTCAATGCTTGCACAGGCAAATCAGTCTACTCAGGGTGTACTTTCATTATTAGGTTAATTATTTAATCTACAAAATATGGCTGACTCGTTTACGGGTCAGCTTATTTTGTTTATAATGATAATAACAGATAAGGAGGAATTTGATGGATAATAATGATGCTGTTATAGAAGTACTTAAAGATATAGCCGGTGAATTATATAACGGAAATACAAATGCCGGTATATCTCAAATGGGAAACGTTTTAGGGGATTTACTTAATTATACTGAGCAAATGGCTGATGATGAGAGGGAAGAGTTTGTTACGGAAGTTCTCAAACCATTGCTTGATGCCATGGAAAGAAAAGATGCCATAGAAATGGCAGATATTATAACATATGAATTAATTGAAAAGATAAATAAATAACAGATGCAGGAGAAGAGATATGGGGTTGTACGAGAATAATCTAAATGCTTTAAAAAAGCATAATGAGAAGTTATATAACCAAATTAACGAGGATTCTTTTGAGTGGGACGAAAAAGAAGTTCTGATAGAAGAGGCAAAAAACGGGGAAAAAATATTAGCATTCTTAAAACAGGGAAATAAAATCTATTTGTCATCAAAATATAATCCGTTAAATGAAGCAAAAAAAATAATGGAAGATAAATGTGACATACCGAATGTATCTGCTATATATATATTTGGAATGAGTAATTGTGATTGTATACGTGAGTTCCTTGAGCAGACAGAGGAATCCATGTGTATAGTTTATGAACCCAAGAAATCGATTTTTATGGCTGCATTAAACAGTATTGATATCAAAGATATACTGGAAGATTCTAGGGTTAGATTTGTAATTGGAGAAATAAACAAGGATACATTTTTAAATTATCTGTCACAGACAGTTCTTCCTAATAATATTAAGACAAATAAATATTTTGCGCTGCCTATATACGAGAAAGTATTTGAAGAGGAATATCACGATTTCTTGGAGATGCTTCAGGAAAAGTATTACGATTTGGAAATAACCATAAATACGATTTGTGTAGATGGTAAGGCTATGTGTAAGAATGAGATAGACAATATGAAATTTTTGCCGGGATGTCGAAGTGCAGTAGAACTTTATGATTCGGCGCCGGAAGATATACCGGCTATAATTGTATCAGCAGGACCCTCTCTTGAAAAAAATGTTGATTTATTAAAAGAAGCAAAAGGAAAAGCCTTGATAATTTCAGTTGATACGGCAATTCCTAAAGTTGTCTCCAGGGGAATAATACCTGATATGATTATAACAGTTGACTGTGAAAAAAGCCTTAAGCATTTCATGGTCGATGGAATTGCAGACATGCCGTTTTTGGTTGACATGGATTCAAATGCAGCAGTATTAGATTATGTGAAGTCTAAAGATTATATCTTTTACTCATCAAATTCTGTTATATGGGATAAATTGTTTAAAAAGGCTGATAGCGAGATAAGAGCGGTGGGAGCAGGAGGCTCGGTCGCATTAGAGGCATTGGCAAATGCAGTTTTATTTGGTTTTAAAAAGATAATCCTTATTGGGCAAGACCTTGCATATACAAACAATAAACAGTATGCAGATGAAAATGAGATAGTAAAAGAAGAGATAAATGTAGGGACAAGATACGTTAAAGATATATATGGCAATGATGTTCTGACAAGGAATGATTATTTCTCTTTTATAAGGGATATAGAAAGAATTGCCTACAATAATAAAGATATTGAGATCATAGATGCCACAGAAGGCGGAGCATTTAAAAAACATACTACAATCATGACACTTAGGGAGGCTATCGATACATATTGCACAAAAGAATTTGATGTAAAAGCATTTTTATCAAAACCAAAGAGGCTGTTTGTAGGAGAAGACAAAAAAATAATAACAGATGCAATTTTAGATATGAAAAAAAATCTGTCAGAATTGAAAGAAAAGATGCTTAAAGGTATCAAAATGAGCCTTGAAGGGAAAAAACTTTTGGAAACCAGAAACTTTAAAGTTGACAGGTTAAAGAAAATAAATAAATATATTAAAGAAGTGGATGATGCATATTCAAACCTTGAAGAAAGGTCGTATATTGTTGCGTATTCAGCTATTTCTAATTATGAGTTTATGAGTGATTTTTATGTAGAAAAGGAAAATCATATAGAAGAATCCATACGTATGTATGATAAAAGTGCAAAGCTATATAAAGGTTTGTCGGAAAGTATATCTGATATTGTAAAGATGTTGGATGAGTGCTATGAAGATATGACTAAAGAATAAACGTTTAAATATATAAAAATTAAATGAAAGTTAAATGAAAGGGAGATTAATATGCTTAACGATAAAACAGTTTTAATTACCGGTGGAACGGGCTCTTTTGGAAAAAAATTTCTTGAGATGATTTTTGAAAGATACAATCCTAAAAAAGTCATTATATATTCACGTGATGAGTATAAACAGAGTGTAATGAAGACAGAATATTCAGATAAAGTGGATATGTCTAAGGTAAGATTTTTTATCGGAGATGTAAGGGACAAAGAAAGAATATATAGGGCTTTTGCCGGTGTTGACTATGTAATACATGCGGCTGCAATGAAGCAGGTCCCTACATGTGAGTACAATCCTTTTGAGGCTATAAAAACAAATATACATGGAGCACAAAATGTTATAGATGCAGCACTTGACTGTGGAGTTAAAAAGGTTGTTGCTCTATCTACAGATAAGGCTGTTAATCCTATAAATCTTTATGGCGGTACTAAGCTTGTATCAGATAAGCTTTTTATAGCAGCAAATGCTTATAGAGGTGAAAACTATAAAACAGTATTTTCTGTTGTAAGATATGGAAATGTTGCCGGAAGTAGAGGCTCTGTTATACCAATTTGGAAAAAAATCATTGATAACGGTGGAAAAACCTTAGGAGTGACCGACATGCGTATGACCAGATTCTGGATAACTCTTGAACAAGGTGTTGAGCTTGTGTTTAAAGCTCTTGAAGAATCAAAGGGCGGCGAAACTTATATATCCAAGATACCATCATTTCATATAGGAGATTTGGCTAAAGCGATGTTACCGGATTGTGAGATAGATGAATTTGGCATACGTGAAGGAGAGAAACTTCATGAAATAATGGTTACAAAGGACGACTCGTGGACTACATATGAGTATGATAAACATTTTATCATATATCCACATTATTCATGGGCTCGCCTTGACAGAGATGTTTTACCTGGTGGGAAAAAGGTACCTGAAGGATTTGAATATACGTCGGGAAATAATACCGAGTGGCTGGATGTAGAAGGCCTAAAAGAGGCATTAAAGCATATGTAAACTGCAGGGGAATAATATGGAACAATTAGCATTATATGGCGGAAGTCCTGTAAGAAAAAACAAAATAGGATATGGAAAACAATGGATAGATGATAAGGACATAGAGGCTGTGGCTGAGGTTTTAAAAAGCGATTATTTGACTTGCGGCCCTAAGATAAAAGAGCTTGAAGACAAATTATGTGCTTATACAGGAGCGGATTATGCCGTTGCTGTAAGTAATGGTACGGCAGCTCTTCATTGTGCATGCATTGCGGCGGGTATAGGTGAAGGAGATGAGGTTATTACCACTCCTATTACTTTTGCTGCCAGTGCAAATTGTGTACTTTATTGTGGAGGAACACCTGTATTTGCTGATATTGATCCTGAAACTTACAATATTTCCCCTCAAAGTATAAGAGACAGGATAACAGATAAGACTAAGGCGATAATTGCGGTTGATTTTACCGGACAGGCAGTGTGTCACAGAGAAATCAGAGAAATTTGTGATGAATACAATCTTATATTTATTGAAGATGCGGCTCATGCTATAGGAACAAAATACAATGACAAATATGTGGGGAATCTGGCTGATATGACTTGCTTTAGCTTTCATCCGGTAAAAACTATTACCAGCGGTGAAGGTGGAGCGATTCTTACAAATAATAAAGAATATTATGATAGGTTGGTTCTTGCACATGCACATGGTATAACAAGAGAGTCGGCCATGATGGAATATAATAATCCTGAAGAACCATGGTATTATGAAGAAGTCTCTTTGGGTTATAACTATAGGATGACGGATTTTCAATCCGCACTTCTCATAAGTCAGTTGGATAAACTTGACACTTTTAAACGTAGAAGAAAAGAGATAGTGAAAAAATATAATGCAGCATTTGCGGATACGGCTGAGATAATTGTTCAAAAAGAAATATCTGAATCAGATACATGCAGGCATCTTTATATAGTGAGACTATGTTTGGATAAATTAAAATGCAGCAGGGCAGAATTCTTTAACGCGCTTCAGGCTGAAAACATAGGATGCCAGGTACATTATATTCCGGTGTATTATTTTCCATATTATCAAAGACTGGGATATAAAAAAGGTATATGCCCAAATGCTGAGAGCTTATATGAAGAAATTGTTAGTATTCCACTATATCCTAAAATGTCGGATAGTGATGTGGATGATGTCATTAAAGCAGTGAAAAAAATAATTGATTTTTACAAAGCAGATTAATTTTAAAGGAGATAAAATGTCGGCAATAGCAATTATAACAGCAAGGGGTGGTTCTAAACGAATCCCAAAGAAAAATATAAAGGAATTTTGCGGAAAACCTATTATAGCTTATAGTATTGAAGCAGCACTAAAAAGTGAGATGTTTGATGAAGTTATGGTCTCAACAGATAGTGAGGAGATAGCTGAAATAGCGAAATCTTATGGAGCTAATGTACCTTTTTATAGGAGTGAAAAGACAAGCGGTGATTTTGCAACTACAATTGATGTCTTGAAAGAAGTGATGAAAGAATATCAAAAAAGAGGAAAAACATTTGACAAAATTGCATGTATATATCCTACAGCGCCGTTTATTACTTCGGAAAAGTTAATAAACTCCATGGAGATGTTAAAAGATGATGTATATGAGGTTATTCCTGTTGTGAAATTCTCATTTCCTCCACAAAGAGCATTTGCTATCAGAAATGATAGTTTGGTTTTTTTGCATCCTGAAAATGCAAAAAGAAGATCTCAGGATATGGAGCCGTTATATCATGACTGTGGACAGTTTTATATTATGAGTCCTAAGGTATTGGAAGAAACGGGAGAGGGAAGGATTTGTCCTTTTATAATGCCGGAATCGGAAGTTCAGGATATTGATACAGAAGAGGATTGGAAAATAGCAGAAATGAAATTTTCCATGATGAATAGATAGTGAGCTTCGTAATTTAATGTTAAAATAATATTATATTATGTCAGGAGAAAAAGCTTATGATAAGTCTTCATGAAAAAATAAAAAATGATGTGTACGTAATTGCGGAAATGTCAGCTAATCATGCAGGAAAAATAGAAAATGCTTATAAAATTATAGAAGAAGCGGCTGCTGCAGGTGCAGATTGTGTTAAGATACAGACTTATACAGCAGATACACTTACCATTAATTGTGATAAGGAGCCGTATCGTATAAAAGGCGGACTATGGGATGGATATACTTTCTATGAACTTTACAAGGAGGCATACACCCCTTGGGAGTGGCAAGATAAACTAAGGGATAAATGTGTATCTCTAGGGATAGACTTTTTGTCTACTCCTTTCGATAAAAGTGCAGTTGATTTCCTCGAAGGACTTGATGTTGAGTTTTATAAGGTTGCGTCTTTTGAATTGGTTGATATTCCGTTGATTGAATATATTGCAGAAAAGAAAAAACCTATAATTATGTCCTGCGGAATGGGAAGTATTGAAGAAATAACCGAAGCTATCGAAGCATGCCATAAACATGGAAATGAGGATATTATTTTATTGAAGTGCTGTAGTCAGTATCCTGCTAAATACGAGGATTTAAACCTGTCGGTTATTCCGGATATGAGAGAACGATTTAAAAAAGTAATTGGTCTGTCGGATCACTCATTTGGCTCTGTTGCACCTGTTCTTGCTGTTGGATATGGTGCGAAAGTCATAGAAAAACATGTATGTCTGAGTCGTGACATGGAAAGTGCTGATGCAGGATTTTCGATGGAAATAGACGAATTTGCCCGTATGGTTGAAGATGTACATAATGCATCAAAAGCTATAGGTTTACCGACATATGAACTTACCGAAAATGAAAAAAGCGGTTTGAATGGAAGACGATCACTGGTTGCGGTGAAGGATATAAAGGAAGGTGAGTTATTCACCGAAGAAAATGTAAGAAGTATCCGTCCGGCTATAGGTATAAAACCAAAATATATGAAAACTATTCTTGGAAATAAGGCAAAGAAAAATTACTTATTTGGAGAACCGATTGATGATATAGAAATAATTTAAAGTGTTGTGGGGAGAAGAAGTATGGGAGATATGAGGTTTAGAAAAATCAGAGAAGATGATTTGGAATTAATCATGAATTGGAGGATGAGACCTGATATTACTATGTATATGAATACTGACCCAAAGCTTACAATTGAAGGGCAGAGAAAATGGTATGAAAAGATATGTAAAGAGGATGATACATTTTATTGGATAGTTGAATCTGACGGAAAGGCTTGTGGTTTGGTAAGTCTGGTAAATTGGGATAAGGATAATAGTATAATACATACCGGAGCATACATAGCAGAGAAGGATTGCCGTTCTTTGGAGAATATTATCAATATGAATATGAATCTTTTTGCGTATGCGATGGAAGAAGTAAAAGTTAATAGAATATCAGTTGAAATATTGCATCACAACATTGGACAATTAAAATGGATGCATAAATTTGGAGCAACAAAAGAGGGAGTATTAAGACAGGCGGTAAAAAAAGGTGACGAATACTATGATATGCATATTTTTAGTATTTTAGCCGATGAATGGAAAGATATATTATCGAAAGTATTTTTTAAAAGGATAGATATTGAAAAATAATTTTATTAAAAAGGAGGAAAATATGTCAAACGAAGAAAAATACGCAAACATTTTTAAGGAGATTTTAGAAATTGAGGATGATCAGCTTGATGGATTAAAGTATCAAGGTGTATCAGCATGGGATTCGGTTGGACATATGAATCTGATAGGTGAAATTGAGGATTCATTTGATATTGAACTGGAAACCGATGATGTAATTGCATTCTCAGGATATGAGAAGGGTAAAGAAATTCTCAAAAAATATGACATCGAAATGTAATAATATCAGTAATTGGAGGAAATTAAAGAATTGAGACAAACAAATGACGGGTATATCTTTTTTGATAAGAATGATATTCTTGAATATGTTAAAAACAGACCGCCGTTATTGATGATTGATGAAGCATACGTTAAGCCTGGGGAAGAGGTGTATAGTGAAAAGACACTCACGGAGGATGAGTGGTATTTTCCATGCCATTTTCCGGGTAATCCTATGATGCCCGGAGTTCTTCAGCTTGAAAGTATGTTTAATTCTGCAGCTCTTATTATTAAATCTATAGACGGAAATAAGGACAAAACTACCAATATATCCCATATAAGCAATGTGAATTATAAAAAACATATAAGACCCGGAGAAAGAATTAGAATCGCCGTAAAGGTTAACAGATTTAGAAGAGGGCTTGGGTTTATGCATGGTGAAATTACGGTTAATGAAGAAATATGTTGTGAAGCCGATTTTATTCTTGTAGTTTTAGATGATGTCATGAGAGTAAAAGAAGACTGATTACATGGAGGATTAGCATATGGCAATGATGGATAAACCCAGAGTGGTTGAAAAAGTTAGGAAATTTGTAAAAGCACAAAAGAAAAATGGAAATAAGGTCGGAACAATTCCAAGAGCCATTACGTTAAACTATAATAACATTTGTAACTTTAACTGTGAATTTTGCTTTTCTGCCGAAAAAGGGAATGCTCATTTAAAGGATTGCCTGGATTTTGATACAATAAAAAATTTAGCAGATCAGGCTGACGAGATTGGTATATGGGAAATAGTTCTTACCGGAGGAGAATTGCTTGTTGCGCCTGATAAATTATATAAACTGATTGATGCCTTTGGAGCTGAGAGATTTCAAATGATTATTATATCAAATGGTTATCTTATGACAGAGGATATGGCGAAAAAGTTGGCAGAAAAGGGGATTGATTGTGTAGGAATTTCACTTTCGGGAATGGACGAAGAAAAGCATAATAAGGAGCGTGGAGGCGTAAAAGATGCTCATAAAAGAGCATTGGAGGCACTGGATTATGTAAACGCAGCGGGTATGGCAGCGTGGCCTAATTTGATATTTGGACATCATAATTCTAAGGACCCTGATTTATATGCTTGTCTTGATTATGCTAAAAGTAAGGGATACACAACTTATTTCATGATGGCCATGCCTTTTGGGGCATGGAAAGATAATATCATGGATGCGGAAGATATGAGGATTCTTGCAGATATCAGAAAGAAATATGATTGCTGTTTTGATACATGGGATATGTATGACACTAAGCGAGAAAGAGTGTCCGGGTGTTGGACGGTAAACAGAACATATATTACACCTTTGGGAGATGTTCTTGTATGTCCATATATAAATATTAAAATTGGAAATATAAAAGAACAGCCGTTGAAGGATATACTGGATTATGGTTTTTCAATCAAATATTTTGGTGAATATAGTCCAATATGTTTAAGTGCTCATAATCTTTCTTTTAGAAAGAAATATCTGCCTGATTCCGGAAACATCTTTTCACCATTGGATGCACATGAAATTTTTGATGAGGGGGATTATAGAAAAGATGTTAACGAATAAAAATATAGTGGTAACAGGTGCAAACAGAGGCATTGGCAAGGCTATAACAGAAGAATGTGTAAGAAATAATGCAAATGTCTGGGCGTGTATGCGTACTGTTTCTCCTGAAACGAAGGACTGGATAGAAAAGTTAGAAAAAGAAAAGGACGTTTTTATAAAGCCGGTAATAATTGATTTTGAGGATGAAGAATCCATAAAGTCAGCAGGTTCATCAATTATCGGAGAAAAACTTACAATAGACGGAATTGTTAATAATGCAGGTGTTATTGGCAATAAAAGTCTCTTTTCCATGACGGAAATGTCAGATATAAAAAAGACTTTTCAAGTTAATTTTTTTGGACCTATGTATTTCACACAGAGATTCATAAAGAAGTTTATACGTCAAAAATACGGAAGTATAGTTAATATTTCTTCCATAGCATCAATTGATGGAGATCCGGGACAGTTTGGATATGTTTCCAGTAAGGCCGCTATAAACGGAGCAACAAAGAAACTTGCAAATGAACTGGGACAATTTGGTGTCAGAGTAAATGCAGTGGCGCCAGGTATGACAGATACCGAGATGGTCTCCAATATGGAAAACAGTTTAATGGAGGATACCCTTAAAAGGACGGCATTGGGAAGACTTGCAAAACCTTGTGAGATAGCAAAGCTGTGTGTGTTTTTATTGTCTGAACAAAGTGATTTTGTGACAGGACAGGTAATAAGGATTGACGGTGGGAGTATTTGATATGGATATAAACGCAAAGCAAATAAGAAATAGAATATTGAGAATGTCATATGAATGTGGACGAAGTGTTCATTTAGGTGGTTCTTTGTCAATGGCTGAGATACTTTCCGTATTATATCGGGATATTTTAAGATATAAGGTATCTGAACCGGATTGGGACGATCGTGATAGATTTATCCTAAGTAAGGGACATTGTGTGTTGGCATTATATGCTGCATTGGCAGAAATAGGTATGATTTCAGAAAATGAAATTGCAACATATATGCAGGATGGCAGCATTTTTGGTTCTCACCCGGTTATGGATTTGAAACATGGTATTGAGTGTTCAAGTGGAAGTCTTGGTCAGGGAGTATCTTTGGCTTTAGGCATGGCAAAAGCAGCAAAGATAAATAATAAAGATTTTAATATATACACACTGGTAGGTAATGGTGAGTGTAATGAGGGCTCGGTTTGGGAAACATTTATGTTATCGGGTCAGTGGAAATTGGATAATTTCACAATAATTATAGACAATAATAAGATACAAAGTGACGGAGAAAGCCGAGATATAATAGATTTGTCTAACATGAAGGACAGGTTATCCGGATTTGATCTTATGGTTTACGAGGTAGATGGACATAATGAGACAGAGTTAAAATCTGCGTTTGAAGCAGACTTTGGTGGTAAAACGAAGGTTATTATATGTAATACGATAAAAGGAAAGGGTATCTCTTTTATGGAGAATAATAATGAATGGCATCATAACAGATTAATTCAAGAAAAATACGAGGAAGCAATGAAGGAAATTGAGGGTGAGTAAAAATGGAAATATCAAAGAAGAATGCTAAAACATGGTCTCGTATGGGCCCCAGAGCAACATATGGTTTAGCTTTACAGGATTTAATAAATAATAATGACCGAGTATATGCTTTATCAGGAGATTTAGGCGGATCGTCAGGATTATCAAGATTAATGATTGAAAATCCTTCACACTATTTGAATGTAGGAATTGCAGAACAAAATCTTATAGGTATATCTGCCGGACTGGCAAAAGAGGGATTAATACCGTTTGCGTCATCATTTGCACCTTTTATTACTCACAGATGTGAGGATCAGGTACGTATGAATATGGGATATATGCACCTGAATATAAAAGCAGTCGGATTAGGCAGTGGAATATCAATGAGCATACTTGGAAACTCTCATTATGGTATGACAGATTTAGCCATTATGAATGCTATACCGGGTCTAACAATTTTCTCTCCATGTGATTGTGCTCAACTTGCAATGTGTGTCTGGGAAGCGGCAAAAATAGAAGGACCTGTATATATAAGAATGACAGGAGAACCGGGAATGCCAAGAATTTATGAGGAAGCTTATGATTTTGAAGTTGGTAAAGCCAATCACCTCAGAAAAGGTAAAGACATATTGATAGCAGCTACGGGAAGCATGGTTTATAATTCATTAAAAGCTGCAGATATACTTTCAGAAAAGAATATAGACTCTGAAGTAGTAGATATTTATACTGTAAAACCGTTTGATAAATCTGTTTTAAATAATGAATACAAGTTGATTGTAACTGTTGAGGAACATAGTATAATCGGAGGACTGGGCTCAATTGTTAATACATATGCTGCCGGAGTCGGTAATTTTACAAAAGTTCTAAATATCGGGCTGCCTGATGATTTTGTAAAGGCCGGTTCATATCAGTATATGCTTGAATCTCTTGGGTTGACAGCAGAGCAAATTGCCGAAAGGATTTTATATGAATACCAAAATGTATAATCTTGCAAAAAAAATCTTTCCAATCTGTCGGAGTATCACAGGTGAAGGAGTAAGAGAAACATTAAATATAATTAATGAATTTATTGATGAAGATGGTATCAAAATGGAGATAAAAGAGGTACCTTCCGGAACAAAAGTTTTTGATTGGACTGTACCTAAAGAATGGGTAATACGTGATGCTTATATAGCAGACGAAAGAGGTAATCACATTATAGATATGAAAGATAATAATCTTCATGTGATGGGATATTCAATTCCGGTAGATAAATGGGTATCATTGGAAGAACTTAAACAATGTATTTATACGCAGCCTGACCAGCCGGATGTGATTCCGTATGTTACCTCTTATTATAAAGAGAGATACGGTTTTTGCATGGCAAAAAATCAATTAGATTCATTAGCTGATGGCAGATATCATATATATATTGACAGTGAATTAATTGATGGTAATCTCACATATGCGGAATTGGTTTTACCGGGAGAGTCAGATGAAGAAATTTTCTTTTCAAGCTACACATGTCACCCATCTATGGCAAATAATGAATGCTCAGGTCCTGTTGTATTAGCAGCTTTAGCAAGATATGTAAATTCTTTAAAGAACAGACATTATACTTACCGCTTTGTTTTAAATCCTGAAACGATAGGTTCAATTACATATTTAAGCTATAATTACGAATCACTTAAAGAAAAAATGATAGCCGGAATTGTACTTTCATGTGTGGGAGACGATAAAGAATATTCTATTATAAAATCCAGATACGGAAATACGATTGCTGACAGATCATTGTTAAGTGTTATAAAGAGGAAACCTCATTTTAAAGAATATTCTTATCTAAAAAGGGGTTCTGATGAGAGGCAGTATAATGCCCCTGGAATTGAGCTTCCGGTAGTAGGTTTCTGTCGGTCAAAATATGGAACATTTCCGGAATATCATACATCTGCAGATAATATGGATTTCATCTCTCCTGAAGGGTTAGGAGGGGCTTATGAGACCGTTGTACAATGGATTTCATGTATGGAATATAATAAAAAATATAAGGTTACGGTGCTTGGAGAACCTCAGTTAGGAAAAAGAGGGTTATATCCTACGGTAAGTCAAAAAGGAAGCTATGATGAAGTAAAAGCATTGATTGATTTTATTGCATATGCAGATGGAAGAAATGATTTATTTGAAATATCAGAAATAATAGATGTAAACCCGTTTGATTTATTAAGTATTGTCAATAAGTTATTGGATAATGGTTTGATTGTCGGGGTTTAAAGGGGGATATAATTTGAAGGCAGAAGAATATTTTGATGATTTGGATAAAGTATATTCGTCACTTGGAATAAATAAAGGAGACACTTTATATATAGCTTCAAATATCACCGGTTTTGCGATGAGTTTTTTTAAATGTACTGTCGGAAAAAAAGGTAATGTGGATGATTTTCTGAATATGTTTATAGATAATTTAATTAATTATTTAGGAAAAGACGGAACAATATTAATTCCTGTTTTTAATTGGGACTTTTGCAAGGGGATTGAATTTATCTATGAAAAAACACCCGGACAGACAGGTTCATTAGGAAATTGGGTACTTGAAAAAAGAAAAGATTTTAAGCGTACATTTCATCCTATATATTCATTTGCTGTTGGAGGCAAGGATAAAGATTTACTTTTATCCTTAAAAAACAAGGATTCATGGGGGATAGATTCGCCTTTTCATTATCTGCATAAATCACAGGCTAAGATGTTAATGATAAATGTCGATTCCGGACAATGTAATACATTCGAACATTATATAGAGGAAATGATAAATGTACCTTATAGATATATGAAGGATTTCGTGGGCAATTATCAAATAAACGGAGAATCCGAAAGAAGAGTATATCGTATGTATGTAAGGGATTTACAATATACATCAAAACAGTTATCGGCTGATAGATTATATATAGAGCGTGGGATAATGAACTGTGCCGATTGCTTTAATAATACATTTCGCTTGCTTGATCTTGCTGCATCTGTGCAGGTTGTCGCTGAGGATATGTTTATAAATAAGGGACGTAATTTTTATGAATTTGATAATTATGAATTAGATTGGAAGATCGGAAGGACTCATAAAGATGATTTAATTAGAGTTGGCGATGTTAGTTAAAAAGATGGGGATAGCATTGGATGGATAATTTATACATAAGAGTTGATGGAAATGATATTATTGCTACCGGACATGTTATGAGATGTATAACCATAGCACAGCAGTTAAATAAGATAGGAATTAATACAATTTTTATTTTGGCTGATTCTTATCCGGCTGAAATAATAAAAAAATATGGCTTTGATTTTGCTATATTAGATTCCGTATGGAATAATCTGGATTTAGAGATTGATAAAATATGTAATTTTATTAAAGAAAACAAAATCAGAAAATTACTGATTGATTCATATTACGTTACGGAAAGCTATTTGGAAAGTATTTCCAAGCTTACAAATATTATTTATATTGATGATATAAAAAAGTTTAAATATCCGGTAAATACTATTATTCACTATAACATTTTTGTAGAAACAGAGAAATACAGGAGTCAAATTGAAAAAGACGGCAGTATTAATTTTTTATTAGGCGGAATGTACGCTCCATTACGTGAAGAATTTTCCTATCAAGAGTATAGAGTTCGGGATAATGTTAATAAAATTCTGATTACAACCGGCGGAACGGATAAATACAATGTTGCCGGTAATTTGCTTGATTTTTTTGGTGAAAAAGCAGAGCTTAAAAATATAGAGTTCCACGTTGTTTCCGGCGTTTTTAATACTAATAAGAATTATTTAAAAAAAATCGCAGATAAAAATAATAATATCTTTTTATATGAAAATATAAATAATATGTCTGATTTGATGAGGATGTGTGATGTTGCGATTTCAGCTTCGGGAACTACTTTATATGAATTGTGTGCATGCGGAATACCTACAATTTGTTTTACAATAGCGGACAACCAAAAGGGAGCTGAAAAATGGCAGGATTCCGGACTTATGTTTTATGCAGGAAATGTTGAAGAAAATATGAGTGATTGTATAAATAAATGTTATGTGGATTTAAAGAAATATATGTCTGACAAAAAAATCAGAATGAATAATTCAAAAAAAATGCAAAGTGTGATAGACGGGTATGGGGCACAGCGTATTGCAGAGTATATTAAAGAAATGTAGGGTGGATATGTTATAGTAACCGGAAAAAGGGGGATAAGCGATGGATTTTGAGTTAACAGCATCCATGATGTGTGCGTATTATGGAAATTTGGAAAAAGAAGTAAGAGACTTGGAAGATGGCGGTATAGACTCATTTCATATAGATATTATGGATGGTAGATATGTGCCTAATTATGCCATGTCATTAAATGATATGCGTTATATCGCCGGTGCAACAAAAAAACCCCTTGACGTGCATCTTATGATAGAGCATCCAAATACCCACATAGATATATTTTTAAATAATTTAAGAAAAGGTGATACGGTTTACATACATCCCGAAGCAGAGTATCATCCGTCGACCACGCTAAAAGCAATTATCGATGCTGGAATGATACCGGGTATAGCGATTAATCCCGGTACAAGTATAGAAACAGTTATGGAGATGCTTCGTATAGTGGACAAGGTTCTTGTTATGTCAGTTAATCCGGGAAATGCCGGTCAGATGTATCTTCCGTATGTGGGAAATAAGATTGAGAGACTTCTTAAGATAAAGGAAGAGATGAATTTTGAAGTGTATTGGGACGGTGCCTGCAGCGCGGATAAGATAAAGCAGTTTGCTCCTATGGGCGTAAAGGGTTTTGTGCTTGGAACCACGCTGCTTTTTGGCAAGGGAAGACCATATGGAGATATATTAAGAGATATAAGGGCGCTGGAGATATAAGAATCTTGTCGATATAAAGGTTTTGCAAATATATGATTTGATTTTTTGTGAGCATTGATTGAAATGATTATAAAAGGATAAGATATGAAAGCTTACGTACTTCATGGGATAAATGATATAAGGTATGAAGAGGTAGAAAAGCCGACTGCCGGAGATAATGAAGTTATTGTTGCAGTTAAGGCTTGTGGTATATGTGGTTCTGACATACCGCGCATATATCAGACCGGAGCACACGTGCACCCTCTTATACCGGGGCATGAGTTTGCCGGTAAAGTTATTGAGCTTGGCAGCGGTGTCGATAGGAAATGGTTGGATAAGCCGGTAGGGGTATTTCCGCTTATACCATGTGGTAGATGTGTGCCTTGTCAGCGTAAGCAGTATGAGATGTGCCGAAACTATAATTATCTGGGATCACGCTGTGACGGTGGGTTTGCCGAGTATGTTGCTGTGCCGGAGGCTAATCTGATAGAACTTCAGAAAGGAGTTACTTATGAACAGGCTGCGATGCTTGAACCTATGGCTGTTGCGGTTCACTGTATGAGAAGGCTCTCGCCTAAGAAAGAGGATAAGGTGTTTGTCTATGGACTTGGTACCATAGGACTTCTGCTGGTAATGTTCTTAAAGGAATCCGGTATTGAGAATCTTTATGTAATCGGTAATAAAGAATTCCAAAAGAAAAATATAATAATGATTGGTATAGATGAGAATAATTACTGTGACAGTAAGATAACCGATGTGGCAGGCTGGATTATGGAAAAGACAGATGGAATTGGTGCAGATTGTATCTTTGAGTGTATTGGTAAAAATGAAACTGTATCAAAATGTATAGAGTGTGCGGCCCCTGCAGGTAAAGTTATGCTGGTAGGCAATCCGTACTCTGATATGACATTTGTCAAGGATATATATAGGAAGATACTTAGGAATCAGCTGACAGTCACAGGTACGTGGAACTCATCCTTTACACATGAAGAGACGGATGACTGG
>JAFUEG010000279.1 GCA_017464045.1 Lachnospiraceae bacterium | reverse complement strand
TGCCTTCTATTGTTGCTTTGAATTTTCCTAAAACGAAACTTACTCAAGCGCCTGGGCGAGATCTGCGATGAGGTCTGCTTTGTCTTCAAGACCGCAGGAAATACGTATTAAACCTGCAGGTACTCCGGCTGCTTCAAGCTGCTCATCATTCATCTGACGATGAGTTGATGTTGCAGGATTAAGACAGCAGGTTCTGGCATCTGCTACATGAGTTTCGATAGCTGCAATTTTAAGCTTTTTCATAAAGGCTTCGGCAGCAGGTCTGCCACCCTTTATACCAAAGGATACAACTCCGCAACCGCCGTTTGGCATATATTTCTTTGCTATCTCATAGTATTTGTTACTCTTTAAGCCGGGATAATTTACATATTCTACGTTTGGATGCTGCTCTAAGAATTCTGCAACAGCCTGTCCGTTTTCAACATGTCTTGGCATACGTACATGAAGTGACTCAAGACCAAGATTGAGTAAAAATGCATTTTGAGGTGACTGAATTGAACCAAGGTCACGCATAAGCTGTGAGGTACATTTGGTTATAAATGCCCCCTCCTTGCCGAACTTTTCAGCATAGGTTATGCCATGATAGGATTCATCAGGAGTTGTAAGTCCCGGGAACTTATCCTTGTAAGCCATCCAGTCAAACTTACCCGCATCAACTATGGCTCCGCCTACTGCCGCTCCGTGACCATCCATGTATTTTGTTGTTGAATGTGTAACTATATCAGCACCCCACTCTATAGGTCTGCAGTTTACAGGAGTAGGGAAGGTGTTATCAACTATAAGCGGCACCCCGTGGGCATGTGCAGCTTTCGCAAACTTCTCAATATCAAGAACAGTAAGCGCAGGGTTGGCGATTGTTTCACCAAATACAAGCTTGGTATTGTCCTTAAATGCCGCATTAAGCTCATCTTCCGTGCAATCAGGAGAAACAAAGGTTGTCTCTATTCCCATCTTTCTCATGGTTACATCAAGAAGGTTAAAAGTTCCTCCGTAAATGGAGGACGAAGCAACTATATGTGAACCGGCCTCACAGATATTAAAGAACGCAAAAAAAGATGCAGCCTGTCCTGAGGATGTAAGCATAGCAGCTGTTCCTCCCTCAAGCTCTGCTATCTTTGCAGCCACATAGTCATTGGTTGGATTTTGGAGTCTGGTGTAAAAATAACCCGAAGCTTCAAGGTCAAAAAGCTTACCCATATCCTCACTTGTGTCATACTTAAATGTAGTTGACTGAATTATCGGTATCTGTCTTGGCTCGCCGTTTCCCGGATGATAGCCTCCCTGTACACATTTTGTATTAATTGAAAAATCGCTCATTATTTTATCCTCTCTTTTTATATTTTTTTATTCTTACAATTCTCCCTTAAATTATGATTCATAAAACTGATCAAATCCCCATTTTATATATTCCATAAATTATATTATTTTCATCATCAGCTATAATTCATAGTCAATGCATACTCTTGACTTTGTAAACGGTCTAACCTTTGTATCCGCCACATTTACATGAGCCGGATGAACAGCATAACCCTTTAATGCTTCTTCACTTTCCAAAGTTGAATCAAGCAATACATCCGCATTTGAAGATGCAAGCTTTTCAGTCTGAACATGTATCTCTATAAGACCGGGAACCACGCCTTTTAACCCCTCAAGTCCTTCCTTGATACCTGACATAACATTCTTCTTTTCTTCCTCCGACAGTTCATCTTTTAGCTGCCATAAAATAATGTGTTTTACCATAAAATGCTTCTCCTTATTTTCTTCAATTTTTTAGTCATTAATTGTTTATATCATTTGCTGATGATTTTTAATAATCTTTTTTTATAAGCTTTTATTAATCCAAACATAATTAATATACTTATTCTAATCCTACATAATATTTTTTTCACATATTGAAATTTCTCACATATTAAATTTCTCACATATTAGAAATTTTATCATATTTACTATAAAATCTCAACTTTTCCACTTTACAACTGTAAAGCGATGAATTTTTTGTAAATTATCGCATTAAAGTATTGCAACATTATTTATCTTTTTGTATAATAAAAAAGCTGTTTTTATTTAAAAGTTCTTAAATTATTTAAGCTGACTTTACATTATTATCTGTATAAACCTTAATTATTTTTTTGATTTTATATATAAGCAGCAAGCACTAGTAGATTATTTTATAAGGAGACGAAACATGGGTAATTATTTTAATCCTGAAATTGAAACCATGCCTGTTGATGAGCTTAAAAAGCTTCAGAGCGAGCGCCTCGTAAAGCAGGTTAGACATGTATATGATAAAATCAAGTTTTATCATGACCGTATGGATGAAGCAGGTGTCAGCCCAGATGACATCCATGGAATTGAAGACTTACATAAGCTTCCTTTCATCACAAAGGACGACTTAAGAGACCAGTATCCTTACGGATTACTTGGTGCACCTCTTACAGATTGCGTACGTATCCAATCCACAAGCGGTACAACCGGAAGAAGAGTTGTATCCTTTTATACCCAGGAGGATCTTGATATCTGGGATACATGCTGCGCCCGTGCACTTGTTGCAGCAGGCGGAACAAAAGATGACGTTGTTCATGTAAGTTATGGATACGGACTCTTTACCGGAGGTTCGGGACTTCACGGTGGTTCCCACAAGCTTGGTTCACTTACACTTCCTATGTCATCAGGTAACACTGACAGGCAGATACAATTTATGATAGATCTTGGTTCAACTATTCTTTGCTGTACACCATCATATGCTGCATATCTCGGTGAAAGCATCGCAGAACGCGGCGTAAAGGATCAGTTAAAATTGAAAGCAGGTATCTTCGGAGCAGAAGCATGGACCGAAGAAATGAGACATAATATAGAAAAATCACTTGGCATCAAGGCATATGATATATATGGACTTACAGAGATAAGCGGTCCGGGCGTATCATTTGAATGTGAAGAGCAGCGTGGTATGCACGTAAATGAAGACCACTTCATCCCTGAGATAATCAACCCTAAGACAGGCGAGGTTCTTCCTGAAGGCGAAAAGGGTGAGCTTGTATTCTCATGTATTACAAAGCAGGGCTTCCCTCTTCTTCGTTACCGTACAAGAGATATATGTGTACTTTCCCGTGAGAAATGTTCATGCGGACGTACTCATATCCGTATGAGTAAGCCACTTGGAAGAAGTGACGATATGATGGTTGTAAAGGGTGTAAATGTATTCCCTTCACAGATAGAAACAGTTCTTCTTAACAATGGTTATGAAGCTAATTACCAGCTTGTTGTTGACCGTGTAGGAAACAGTGATACAATCGCTTGTGATGTAGAATGGCTTCCATCTAATCCACCTGCTGACGAAGCAGAAAAGGCTTACAGAGAAAAGAAGCTTGTAGCAGCACTCAAGTCAATGCTCGGTATAGCAGTTGAGGTTCATCTTGTTGCACCTAAGAGTGTTCCAAGAAGTGAAGGAAAGGCTGTTCGTATAGTGGATAACCGTAAGCTCTTCGAAGAGAGCAGCTTGCAGAAAAAATAGAAGCTTGAGTTTAAGATTCTCCGGCTGAAAGGTATAAAATAAGAGGTGTGTACAACTCGCTCTCGCTCACGTTGCACACACCTCTTATTTTATACCCTTCAGCCGGAGAGATTATACTTTTCTCACTGTCGCTCACGTTACACACGCCTCTTTTTTATACCCTTCAGCCGGAGATTTACTTTCATCATTTTTTCACGTTGCTGTAACCACTTTTTATTTTAAACTCATTTTCTTCAAATTTGGGGCTATTTTTATGCAAGCGACTTTTAATGTATTTAAGATGAGTGGGATGTTTTTTTATGGTGGTTGTTTATGAGTTTGATTATCAGCATTGTTATTATTATGCCGACAAAGGCACCACAACCGTCTATCATCACATCAAACGGTTTTCCGCTTCGTCCGGGTACAAAAAGCTGATGTATCTCATCTGTCGATGCATATAATATGCTGATAATAAGCGGTAAAGATACATTTTTTATTTTTTTGCTGTTGCCATTATAAAAAACTCCCAAAAGAAGTATTCCAAGCACGGCATACTCTGTTGCATGTGCTGTCTTTCTGACAGGATAATCTATCTTTTTTGCAAACTCAAGCTGTTCTTCCTCTGTCTTTTGATTAAAATCAGAAACTATTATTTTTCCTACAGCAAGTCCGACTCTATAGCTGTCTTTCTCAGACTCATCTGCGTCTCTTGCAGAAAAGCAAAAAATGACAGCCATCCATACACAGGATAATATCAGACATATTATTTTTCGTTTTGAATATCTCATTATACTGCCTCTCTATGTCAAATATCAGTCACTCACACATTTACATTTTTATTCTGAGCTTATTTTCCAGACACTCCACATTTACCGTTTCTTCATCACCAACATACTCGCCGTCAGCATGAAGTACGGCAGGCTCTTTAATTTTTATAACAAGCTTTTTTGCGTCAAACAGCTTAAAGCCCTTTATCCTGTCCTGCTTTGCCATAACCAGAAGCGGAAGCTTGGTAAATGCACTTAGCTTTGAAATATCAGAGGCAATGCATACGGAAAGCCTGCCATCATCATATTTTGCATCAGGTGCCATCGGAACACCTCCGCCCTCGGCTTTTACATTCATAAAAGCAGCAAATATCATTTTATTTATTTTTTCTTTAATAACCGGCTTATCATCTGTATCATAAGCCTCAATTTCTGTTTCAATATAATCCATGGTAAATAAACTTATTACAGTAAGTATTATATATGTAAGCGAACCGAGATTCAGCTTATTTAAAATATTTTTTATCTTCGAATCAAGAGCTTTTTTGCATACTATGGCATCAAGTCCGATTCCGCTGCTTATACCAAACAGACGACTTTCGGATGAAGTCGTTACACGACCGATATCTATCCATTTACTTTCCTTTTTATCATCCAGTACCCCAATAAGTGCTTTGACAGGATCCTTGCTTATACCGAGTCCTCCGGCAAAGTCATTTGCAGATCCGGATGGAATAACCGAAAATGTTATTCTTTCAAAATTCTTTATGCCATTTAATACAGCATTGATTGTTCCGTCCCCACCTACAACAACCATATGTATATTATCATCAGGCAGCATTGAAATCTTACCTGCCAGTTCTCCTGCATGCTCTGAGCTTTTAGTACGAAATGCCTTATATAATACATTTCTTTTCTTCAACTCTTCTCTGACTGATATCCATGTCTTTTTCGCCTTGCCGCTTCCACCGCTTACATTTACTATAAAATAATACATTTTTGTATCCCCTATTTATAATTATTTATCATTATCCGCATCAAATGCAGATTTTGCCTCATTCCATATAACGTCTCTGCCCGAATCGGCAAGCCGTTTTACAACCATAATAAGATTATCTCTTGTATCCTTATCCATATCCTTCGCAGCCTTAACCATGGCATTAAAAGCTGCCCATTTATTATCTGAAAGTTCCGAAAGAGTGGTTGCGCCGGAAGCATCAAGTATATCAAATAAAGCATTCACAAACTTCTCCAGCTCATCCTCATCAAGTGAATCAAGCCAGTTATTTAAAGTATCGTCTGCCATTAAGCTTGCAGTATTTTGTTTTGCTGCGAGTTCAAATTTATCACCTAAGACCTGCCAGCTGTAAGGGCTATGCTGCATTGTGCCTGATGCGTCACTTTTTACAACAAGTCTTTCTTTTTTATTGGACATAAGTATTCCGACTAAAGATGCCTCAGGAATAATCATTTCCACCTTATCAAGCACCGCGTTATACTCATTGGTTTTTGCGATTTCACGATTAAATCCCGGCCCGTCATTGGAGTATATCTTTATTATCTTATCCTTCACATTTTCCGAACAAAATGCACCCGCATATACGGCAAGATTGCCACCCTTTGAGTGACCGCCTAAAATAATTTTACCCTTAAAATCCTTTGCAACCTCATTCACATAAGAGACGGCTTCCATCTGTCCCGGAACTTCACGCATATAGCTGATATTAAAATCCTCGCGCCAGCCTTCAATTGTTCCGTCCGTTCCGCGAAATGCTATATAGATCAAATTATCCTCCAGATAAAAGCTGACTGCAGCAAACTGAATATGGCTGTCTGTATCAAAAACATTTAAATAATCCTTAAGCATTACATTTTTGAATCTTTCAGTATGTGCCGCCTTCTCAAGCAAGGGTGCCGGATCATAGGAAAGGTTTGACTGGTCACAGCCCAGATATATATAATCCTTCCACACATGATACATGGAAATTACTCCTTTATCATCGCCATGCATAGGCACTATATCATCCAGCTTGAGATATGAAAGTTCGGAAAGTATTAAATTATCAACCTGATTAATCGGAGCAGCCTCAAAACTAAGGTCACCCCTCCAATCAAGGTAATCCATAAAATTTGCCATATAATTACCGCCCTTAAAAATATATCAACATTATACAACCAATCACAGGAAAATTCCATAATCATATATAAAGCTTAAATCCAAACAGATAAGCATATCACATAGTGTGACTCTTATCACATCTAAAGCCATTTATATTTGATGATATCAAAAAAGAACATCAAACAGTTACATGCAAAGCCTTATTCCGCTCACGCTCTGCTTAGCAACTTTTTGATGTTCTCTTTTTATATTTGGATATAATAGGACTCACACTCAAATACACACTGTCTGTTTCATATCCAATGTAAATAAATTATTCAACTACCGGAAGCTTTGCAAGAGATGCTGCAAGCTCCTCATCTGTCGGAACATAATCATCCATCTTTCCGTCATGGAACTTCTCATATGCAACAAGGTCAAAATAACCGGTACCTGTAAGGCCAAATACGATAGTTTTTTCCTCACCGGTTTCTTTGCACTTAAGTGCTTCGTCGATAGCAACCTTAATTGCATGTGAACTCTCCGGTGCAGGAAGAATACCTTCAACTCTTGCAAACTGCTCTGCTGCCTCAAATACCTCTGTCTGAGGAACTGATACAGCCTCCATAAGACCATCATCATAAAGCTGTGACAAGGTTGAACTCATACCATGATAACGAAGACCGCCTGCATGGTTTGGAGCAGGTATAAAGTCACTGCCAAGAGTGTACATTTTAGCAAGAGGACAAACCATACCGGTGTCACAGAAGTCGTATGCATACTTACCTCTTGTAAAGCTCGGGCATGATGCGGGCTCAACTGCGATTATACGATAATTTGCACCATTTTTAATCTTCTCACCCATAAACGGAGCGATAAGACCTCCAAGATTGGAACCACCACCTGCACAGCCTATGATAATGTCAGGAGTGATACCGTATTTATCAAGTGCAGCCTTAGTTTCAAGACCAATAACAGACTGATGTAAAAGAACCTGATTTAATACACTGCCAAGTACATATCTGTACCCCTCTGTTGAGGTAGCGACTTCAACCGCTTCAGATATAGCACAGCCAAGACTTCCCGTTGTACCCGGATGCTCAGCAAGAATCTTCTTACCAATCTCAGTTGTGGTTGATGGTGAAGGAGTTACTGTTGCTCCGTAGGTTCTCATAACCTCACGGCGGAAAGGCTTCTGCTCGTAGGAAACCTTAACCATATAAACCTTACAGTCAAGATCAAAATATGAACAAGCCATAGAAAGTGCAGTTCCCCACTGACCTGCTCCGGTCTCTGTAGTAACACCCTTTAAGCCCTGCTTCTTTGCATAATATGCCTGGGCAATTGCAGAATTAAGCTTATGGCTTCCACTGGTATTGTTGCCCTCAAACTTATAGTAAATCTTAGCAGGAGTATCAAGCTTCTTCTCGAGGCAGTAAGCACGAACCAGCGGAGATGGTCTAAACATCTTATAAAAATCAAGTATCTCCTGTGGAATGTCAAAATAAGGAGTCGTATCATCAAGCTCCTGCTTTACAAGCTCCTCGCAAAATACAGGAGCAAGTTCTTCAGCCGTCATAGGCTTGTGTGTTCCCGGATTAAGAAGAGGTGCCGGCTTATTGATCATATCTGCTCTAAGATTGTACCACTGCTTTGGCATCTCCGATTCGTTAAGATAAATCTTGTAAGGGATTTCATTTGTCATAGTTTTGTACCTTCCTTTCAAATATAATATAAATTGTTTGTTTAGTATGCATTT
>JAFUEG010000278.1 GCA_017464045.1 Lachnospiraceae bacterium | reverse complement strand
GGTTTTTCTTTTTGCGTTTGACCTTGTTAACGGTGAGGATGTTTATGCCTCGCTGCATGAATTAGAGGAGCTTATCAAAACGGCAGGTGCCGAGGTTGTCGGAAGACTTATCCAAAACAGGGAAAAGCTTGAAAGCGGTACCTATCTCGGTACCGGAAAGCTTGAGGAGCTTAGGGATATGGTCTATGAACTCGGTGCTACAGGAGTGTGCTGTGATGATGAGCTTTCGCCTGTTCAGATGAAAAATATTGAGCTTGCCATTGACACCAAGGTTATGGACAGAACTATGGTTATACTTGATATATTTGCAGGAAGAGCAACAACTAAGGAAGGTAAGATTCAGGTTGAACTTGCACAGTTAAAATACAGGTCACAAAGACTTATCGGTGCCGGACTTTCTATGTCAAGACTTGGCGGTGGTATAGGAACAAGAGGTCCCGGTGAGACTAAGCTTGAGGTTGACAGACGTGTTATAAGAAGCCGTATAGCCCAGCTTTCCAGAGAACTTGAAGAAGTAAAGCAGCACAGGCAGACTATGAGAAAGCAGCGTATGGAAGGAAGTGAACCGATTGTATCTATAGTCGGCTATACCAATGCAGGTAAGTCAACACTTCTTAATACTCTTACTGATGCAGGTGTTTTGGAAGAGGATAAGCTGTTTGCGACACTTGATCCGACATCTAGAAATTATAAGCTTGCCAATGGGCAGGAAATAATTCTTACTGATACGGTTGGCTTTATACGAAAACTTCCGCATCATCTTATTAATGCATTTCGTTCAACCCTTGAGGAGGCTAAGTATGCCGATATAATTCTTCATGTGGTGGATGTATCCAATCCGCATGCTGACAGTCACATATTTACTGTTTATGAGACTTTAAAGGGACTAGGCATAGTAGATAAGCCGGTTGTTACTTTGTTTAATAAAATCGATAAGCTTGAGGAGCTGCCGATACTTAAGGACTTCAAGGCTGATAAGGTTATTAATATATCAGCAAAAAAACGTATAGGCTTTGATGAGCTTTCGGATACACTTGCTGATATTATCAACAACAGCAGAACATATATAGAAAAGGTTATTTCCTATCAGGATGCCGGTCTGCTTAATAAAATCAGACAAAGCGGTAATCTTTTGTGTGAAGAATACAGAGAGGATGGAATATTTGTTAAGGCTTATGTAGATAAAAGCTTTAGCATATAATTATTGATTACCTATGAATTTACCTAAAACATTTGAAGATAATATGAGAGGGCTTTTAGGGGAAGAATTTGACTTGTATAAGGATTGTCTTGATAAGCCCATGCATCATGGAATAAGGATTAATACAAGTAAGATATCCGTTGAGGATTTTCTTAAGATTAATCCTTTTTTGCTTAAAAAGGTTCCATGGTGCGATAACGGTTTTTATTATGACGAAAATGTGGATAAACCTTCCAAACATCCGTATTATTATGCCGGACTTTATTATATTCAGGAGCCGAGTGCCATGACTCCTGCGTCGGTTTTACCTATAGAAGCAGGGGACAGAGTACTTGATGTATGTGCGGCTCCCGGAGGTAAATCAACTGAGCTTGCAGCAAAGCTAAACGGTACCGGAGTATTGGTTTCAAATGATATAAGTGCTTCAAGAGCAAAGGCACTTTTGAAAAACCTTGAGGTTTTCGGTATAGATAATTATATCATTACAAGTGAGAATACTCATAAGCTGGCGGAACGTTTTGAGGGATATTTCGATAAAATACTTGTGGATGCTCCTTGCTCCGGCGAGGGAATGTTCAGAAAGTCAAATTCCATGATTACAGCATGGGAAAATAACGGTAATCAGCTTTTTTCCGATATGCAAAGAAATATACTTTCCGATGTGGCGGTAATGCTTAGGCCCAGAGGCGTTATGCTTTATTCAACCTGTACATTTTCTCCGCTGGAAAATGAAAAATTGATTGAATATTTGCTTTCGCTTGACGATAGGTTTGAGCTCATTGATTTTGATAAGTATGAAGCCTTTGATAACGGACATCCCGAGTGGGGAGATACAAATAATCCCGAACTTAAAAAATGTGCCAGACTTTGGCCTCATAAAATCGAGGGTGAAGGACATTTTGTAGCACTTATTAAGAAAAAGGATGAAGGAAAAGTCTATTCGCATTGCGGAAGCTATGCCTTAAAAAAGGTCAAGCCTGACGATGCGGCAAAGGATTTTTTAAATAGAATAAATAAGGACATTAATGCTGACAGGCTGGAGATTAATAATGATAAGCTTTATTATATCAAGGATTCTCTTCCGGATGTAAAAGGTCTTAGAACGCTTCGAAACGGACTTTATCTGGGGGATATTAAGAAGAACAGATTTGAGCCGAGTCAGTCCCTTGCCATGGTTCTTAAATGTAATGAATTTGATAATGTGGTAGATTTATCGTCAAAGGATGACAGAGTTATAAAGTATCTTAAGGGCGAAACCATAGAAGCCTGCGGAAAGGACGGATGGGCACTTGTATGTGTTGATTCATATCCGCTTGGATGGGGAAAGCTTAATAACGGAACCTTAAAAAATAAGTATCTTACGGGATGGAGGCTTATGTCATGAAGATAGCAGTTGTTACCGGAGCATCCTCCGGAATAGGAAGGGAATTTGTAAAGCAGATTGCCAACAGATACAGAACGCTTGATGAGATTTGGGTTTTGGCAAGAAGAACCGAGCGGCTTTTGGAGCTTGCTGAGGAAATAAATTCTGTAAAGATAAGATGTTTTTCATGTGACCTGACTGATAAAAGAAGATTTGTAAAATATAAAAATGCATTAAGAAAGTATAATCCTTCAATAAGAATACTTGTAAACGCTGCCGGATATGGGATAATCGGTACATTTAGGGAATTAAAGGAAGAGGATAATGTCGGTATGGTTGAGCTTAATTGTACCGCGCTTACACGCATGATAGATATTTCGCTTCCATATATGTCTAAAAAACAGGCAAATATCATCAATATGGCGTCTTCAGCTGCGTTTTTACCTCAGCCTTCGTTTGCGGTTTATGCTGCAAGTAAGTCATATGTGCTTTCTCTTTCAAGAGCGTTAAATCAGGAGTTAAAGAAAAGGCATATAACAGTAACTGCTGTTTGTCCGGGGCCTGTTGATACTGAGTTTTTTGATATAGCAGAGGTTTATAACAGTGTTAAGGTATATAAAAAGCTTTTCAGAGCTGATGCTAAGGATGTAGTCTCGCTTGCTTTAAAGGATGCATATCATAAAAAGGCTGTATCGGTGTACGGATTATCAATGAAAGGCTTTAGATTGCTTGCAAAGCTTTTGCCGCATGATTTGATAGTGAGATTTATAAAGTAGATTTTTATACTAAGCAGATATGTGCTTGTATGATTCTTATTTTAATGTTGGGAGACAAGATGATTATGTTTAATAAACATAAAAAAGGTGAGTATGGATATATAGATTCATATAAAAAAAGCAAGCTTATTATATCTCTTATATTTGCGGCAATGATTTCATTTATAATTATTACCATGCTTTTCATGTTTGGTTCAACACAGAGGATTATGGTTATATTTGCAATTCTTCTGGTTTTACCGTTTTCAAAATTTTTAATCGGATATATAATGTGTGCGGCATTTAAGCCATTATCACATGAAAACTATGATAGGATTTTCAAAGAGACAAAGGAAGCTTCGGGTAATCTTTTATATGATGTGGTTATAACCCGTACCGAAGGAATGAAATTTTATCAATCCATGTACGTTTGTAACAGTCGAATATATGCCTATGTAGAGGATAAAAAATTTAATGATAATAAAAAAGCTTATGAGACATGGATTAAGGAATGTGTAAACGGTACAAAGTTTGATTATAATATCAAGGTTTTTTCGGATTTAGAGGAGTATATCAAAAAGGTTAATTCCGTTTCCGCCGCCAACGATAAGACTGTAAAGATTGATAAGCATATAGTTGAAAGAATCCTTGTTACCTGTGTTTGATAAGCTGTAATTTAAGTTTATATGTTGTTTCGTTTTAGTTAAAATAAAGCATTATCAATATTTATATGAAGAGAAATATAGTATGAGAGAAGTAATAATCGGAAAAAATGAAGACGGTCAAAGACTTAATAAGTTTCTTATGAAGTATCTTAATCTTGCTCCGTCATCGTTTATTTATAAAATGCTTAGAAAAAAGAATATCAAGATAAATGATAAAAAAGCGGACGGAAGCGAGATTGTTTCCATCGGAGATACAGTAAAGATTTTTCTGAGCGATGATACCATAGCTAAATTTAAAAGTGACATACTGAATGATTATAATTTAAAAAAATCAAACGGAATATATAAAATAGATAATGATATTTTGTATCAGGATGAGGACATAATAGTAATCAATAAGCCTTCCGGCATTCTTTCCCAAAAGGCTGAAAGGGATGATTATTCGGTAAATGAGGCTGTGGTTGATTATACCTTGAATAACGGTATTATTTCCAAGGATGAGCTTAGTACCTTTAAGCCTTCGGTTTGTAACAGACTTGACAGAAATACCTCAGGTATTATATGGGCAGGTATATCGCTTAAGGGAAGTAAGGAATTGTCACAGGCATTTAAGGATAGAAGTATTGATAAGTATTACTATACAATAGTAAAGGGAAAATTTGATAAAAAACTGATAGTTGACGGGTATATAAGCAGGGATGAGGATAAGCTTATGTCAAAGGTTATAACCTGTGAAAAGTACGAGGAACTGTCAAATGATGCAGCAGATAAACGATATGATAATCTTAATTTAAATAATAATTATACACGCATAGAGACAGGATTTTATCCTGTTTCGTACGGAAATGATTATACACTTATCAGGATAAAGCTTATAACCGGCAAAACACATCAGATAAGGGCTCATTTAAAAAGCCTTGGATTTCCGGTGGCAGGTGATGTAAAATATGGTGATAAGGATGTAAACTCATATATGAGAGATAAATACAATCTTAGAAATCATCTGCTTCATGCGGGAGATGCCCGATGGAAGGATAAATCAATCAGTGTTCATGCTGATTTGCCGGACAATTTTAAAAAGATTTGTGATGGAGAGGGAATAGTATGGCAACCTGGAATTCAAGAGGATTAAGAGGTTCTACGTTAGAAGAGCTTATTAATTATTCAAATGAGATTTACAGAGAAAAAGAACTGGGTCTTGTTCAAAAGATACCTACACCTATCACGCCTGTTAAAATTGATAAGGAAAACGGCAATATAAGTCTGGCATATTTTGAAAAGGATTCGACAGTTGATTACATAGGTGTAATTCAGGGAGTACCTGTATGTTTTGATGCAAAAGAGTGTGCGACTGATACATTTTCACTCAGGAATATACATGAGCATCAGATAAAATTTATGGAGGACTTCGAAAAGCAGCAGGGGATAAGCTTTCTGATTATAATGTTTTCTGCAAGAAATGAGTTTTATTACATGAGGTTTTCCGAACTTAAAATATACCTTGACAGGGTAAATGACGGACATGCAAAAAACTTTAAATATGATGAGCTGGATAAAAAATATTTTATACCTTCGGAAGCCGGAGTTGTGGTTCATTACCTGAGAGCACTTATGAATGATTTGGAAGAAAGGCGGAATTAATTATGTATGATTTTTACAAAACAGCTGCTGCAGTACCGGATTTAAAGGTTGCTGATGTGGTTTACAACAAAAACAAGATTATTGAAAAGATTGATGAGGCAGCAAAGAAAGGTGTTAATCTTATTGCGTTTCCTGAGATGGCTTTAACAGGATACACCTGTGGGGATTTGTTCTTTCAAAAAAGCCTGCAGGATAAGTGTAAAACTGCAGTTAAGGAACTTATAGCAGTATCATCGGTAGTTGATATGACAATTATATTTGGGGCGCCTCTCGTTATCAATCACCAGATGTACAATGCTGCTTATGTTCTATATAAAGGCAGCTTAAAAGGAATAAGTGTAAAGACCTTCTTACCAAATTATAATGAGTTTTATGAGAAAAGATGGTTTTCCTCAGCGTTAGACCTTGATGTAAATGAAGTATCGCTTTCAATTGTAGCAGATACTGATGATATAAAGGATGATTATAATATACCTGTCGGAAATGATCTTGTTTACTCAATCAATAATGATTTTAAGTTTGGCATAGAAATCTGTGAGGATATGTGGGCACCTGTTACTCCTTCATCATGGCTTGCCATGGCAGGAGCAGAGCTTATTGTTAATATATCCGCAAGCAATGATTTGATCGGGAAGAGAGATTACAGAAAAAATTTAATTATCAGCAAATCTTCAGCACTTTTATGTGATTATCTATATGTATCCGCCGGAAGCGGAGAGTCAAGTACAGATTTAGTATTTTCCGGCAATAGCATGATTGCCGAGTATGGAAAGCTTATTAAGGAAAATTATGATATTGCCGATAATAATTACCTGCTCATAAGTGATATAGACCTTGGACGTATCAGAGCTGACAGGGTTAAATCCAAGACATACAAGGATACCTACAGAGTATATGGAAATGACAAAAATATTAGGACTGTTAATTTTAAGTCATTTGTTGAAAACTTTGGTTCAAATGCAGAGGATTATGAGATTGATGCACATCCGTTTATCCCAAGTGGGGAAAGAAAGCGTCTCGATAGATGTATGTCCATCTTTGCCATGCAGGTTGGCGGACTTATTAAAAGACTCAGCGTTACCGGAACAAAGATGGTTGTTGGTGTTTCGGGAGGAATGGATTCAACACTTACTTTACTTGTGTGTGCACAGGCATTAAAAAAGCTTGGTAAACCTATGACAGACCTTACCGGTATAACGATGCCTGCCTTTGGCACAACTGACAGAACCTACAATAACGCTGTAGTTCTTATGGAGACTCTTGGTATAACTGTTAAAGAGATTCCGATTAAAGATGCATGTTTAGTGCATTATAAGGATATCGGGCATGATACAGAGATTAAGGATATTACCTACGAAAATGTCCAGGCAAGAGAACGTACACAGGTTCTTATGGATTATGCAAACAAGATTGGCGCAATAGTTGTAGGAACAGGGGATTTGTCAGAACTTGCTCTTGGCTGGTGTACCTATAATGGCGACCAGATGAGTATGTATGGTGTCAATGCAAGTATTCCTAAAACACTAGTTAAATGGCTTATAGATAGTGTGATTAAAGAGGGCATTTTCCCTGAAAGATCGGAGGTTTTAAAAGATATTATTGATACGCCTATAAGTCCCGAACTTCTTCCTCCCGATGAAAACGGAAACATTGCTCAAAAGACTGAGGAATCAGTAGGTCCTTACGAGTTACATGACTTTTTCCTTTACTATATGATGAGATTTGGTTACTCTCCGTCAAAGATTTATTTCCTTGCAAAGAAAGCTTTTATGGAAACTTATGAGCCAATGACTATTCTTAAATGGATGAAGATGTTTTATAAGAGGTTTTTCTCACAACAGTTTAAAAGAAGTTGTATGCCGGATGGTGTAAAGGTGGGCTCCGTAGCTCTTTCTCCTCGTGGTGACTGGCGTATGCCGTCTGATGCAAGTGCCGCCAT
>JAFUEG010000277.1 GCA_017464045.1 Lachnospiraceae bacterium | reverse complement strand
CAAGTATCTCCGGAACATTTTCCTCAGCAATCAGCTGAGCCAATCCCTCAACGATTGCTGTCTTACCTACTCCCGGTTCACCTACAAGACAAGGATTATTTTTCATTCTTCTGCAAAGAATCTGCATAACCCTTTCAATTTCCGCATTTCTTCCAATTACAGGATCGACATTTCTCTCCCTTGCTTCCCGTGTCAAATCCTTACTGTATTGATCTAGTGTAGGAGTAGCCGATGAGGCTTTTTTCTTTCCGGAAGGATTTTTTAAGGAAGAATATTCCTTCTTGGCCGCCTGTGGTTCTTTTCCTATTGAAACCATTGTGTCAACAAATATTTTTTGAATATTAACCGACATGGAATCCAGAAGTTTATATGCTATAGAATCCATAGCTTTAATTAGTGAAATTAGCAACTGCTCTGTTCCTATATCACTGCATTTTTGTTTTATAGCTTCAGACTCAGCATTATCAAGTACCTGTCTCAGCTTTCCGGAATAAAGTGTATCCTTCGCTTTTCCCTGTCCAAAGTCCTTTATCCTGTTAAGGTATTCCTTTACAATCTTTGCATCTGCACCGTTTTCGGCAAGAACCTTATATGCTGTTCCTGATGGGTAAGTTATAAGAGCATACAAAAGGTGCTCTGTTCCTATAAATTTATGTTTCATACTGCCTGCTGTCTCAGCCGCTACGTCCAGTACCTCCTGAGCCTGCAATGTATATCCTAGCTTCATTGTTTACCTCCGTTGTTGTCAAATCTTTCAAATTCCTTAAACATATCAGATATAATCTGATGCATTTCTTCTGCACTTATCTGCTTACAAACTGCTTCTGCAACCATCATACGCATATTGCAGTTTATAACTTCAAGGTGTTTTGGTTTGGAATCAAGTGATATACACACAACTGCACCCTTACGTCTGTCAAGCTTTAAGTAACCATCCTCTCTTAAAAGTGCATATGCCTTATTTACGGTATGCATATTCACACCAAGTTCATCTGCTAACTGCCTGACTGACGGAAGAGACTCACCATCTCTTATTTCCTCCTGGGCTATACCCATAATTATTTGATTTCTAAGCTGCATATAAATTGCTTCATCGCTGTTAAAATCAATATTAATAATCATGCTGCATCTCCGTTTCATTACGGTTTCACATATACTGTCTGCCATACCACATGTGCCGTAATATTATTATCTACTGCTCATCTATAGCTTTTCCAATATCATTTCTCATATACTTATTTTCAAAGTCTATCCATTTTGTAGCTTCGTATGCATTGGCTCTTGCCTTAAATAAGTCCTCACCCTTTGCGGTTACGCCAAGCACACGTCCACCATTGGTCACAATGCCCTTATCAGTAAGCTTTGTACCTGCATGGAATACATAATAACCGTCCTTATCATCAAATGTGTCAAGTCCGTTTATCACAAATCCTTTATCATAATGTTCAGGATAACCGTCAGAGGCAAGTATTACACATACTGCCGCATTATCCTCAAACTGTAAATCAATCTCATCAAGCTTACCGTCTATGCATGCCTCCATAACCTCTATTATGTCATTTTTCATTCGAGGTAAAACAACCTGTGCCTCAGGGTCACCGAATCTTGCATTATATTCGAGCACCTTCGGTCCGTCTTCAGTAAGCATAAGTCCGCAGAAAAGTATACCCGTAAAATCTCTTCCCTCAGCCTTCATGGCATCCATAGTCGGCTGATAAATCTTCTCCTTACAGAACTTATCAATATCCTCTGTATAGAAAGGACTTGGTGAAAATGTACCCATACCTCCGGTATTAAGTCCCTTATCACCATCCTTGGCTCTCTTATGATCCTGTGCTGAAGTCATCGGCTTAATATGTGTACCGTCACAGAAGCAAAGCACTGAAACCTCTCTGCCTGTCATAAATTCCTCGATCACAATCTTATCTCCGGCTGCCCCGAACTGCTTATCAAGCATAAGAGTTTTAACACCGGCCTTTGCCTCCTCAAGATTGTTACAGATAAGTACGCCCTTACCTAAAGCAAGTCCGTCTGCCTTAAGAACTATTGGCATCTTAGCTGTTTCAAGATATGAAAGTGCCGCATCAGCATTATCAAAAACCTCATAAGCAGCAGATGGTATATTATACTTTTTCATCAAATCCTTGGAGAAAGCCTTTGAACCCTCTATAATCGCTGCGTTCTTTGCCGGTCCAAATACTCTTAGACCTGCAGCCGTAAATGCATCCGCAACACCTGCAACAAGCGGATCATCCGGTCCGATTATCGTTAAATCAATATCCTTTTCCTTTGCAAATGCAACCAGCTTATCAGCCTCCATAACCGATATGTCAACACACTCGGCAAGCTTTGCAATACCTGCATTTCCCGGTGCTGCATAAAGCTTATCCACAAGCTTACTCTCACTACATTTTACTGCTATGGCATGCTCTCTTCCGCCGCCTCCTACGATAAGTACCTTCATAATCTTACTCCTTCATATCATTTCTATTATTTTAATCATACTGTTTTTCAATCTTGAAAATATATTATTTATTTTACATTTTCTTAGTAAATACTAACTTCTGTTAGCAATCATATTAATCGCAGCAGGCAAAAGCTTCCACTCTGCCTCCTCCATAATTCTTTGCTGCAGGGTTTTAGGAGTATCACCTTCCTTTACCTCAACTGCCTTTTGAAGAATGATAGGACCTGTATCGGTTCCCTTATCCACATAGTGGACCGTTGCACCCGATACCTTTACACCACGACTAAGAGCCGCCTCATGTACCTTAAGACCGTAATATCCTGTTCCGCAAAAGGATGGTATAAGAGACGGATGTATATTTATTATTTTATTTTCATATGCATCTATCATCTTCTCAGGGATAACTACAAGAAATCCTGCAAGGACGATAAGATCCGGATTATATGCATTTACTTTTTCCAAAAGTGCATCATTAAATGCCTCTCTTGAAGGATAGTCCTTTGGTGAAACCACCTGATTATCTATCCCGGCATTTTTTGCTCTTTCCAGTGCATAAACTCCGTAATTATTACTTATTACACCAACCAGCTCGGTATTGGTGATAGTACCGTTATTAACACTGTCAATGATTGCCTGAAGATTGGTTCCTCCACCTGATACAAGCACAACAACTCTTAACATAATTCTACTCCCTTTTCTCCTGCCTTAACCTCACCTATAAGGTATGCCTTATCACCGGCAGCCTCGATAGCTTTAATGGTTCCTTCTACATCAGCCTCATTAACAGCTACGACCATACCAATACCCATGTTATAAGTGTTATACATCATCTTTTCTTCTATATTTCCTTTAGCAGCAAGAAGCTTAAATATAGCAGGTACCTCATAGGAATTTTTATCTATGACTGCTTTAACTCCGTCAGGGAGCATTCTTGGAATATTTTCATAAAAGCCACCGCCTGTGATATGACTGCAGCCCTTAACTCTTATTCCGTTATCCTTAATGCTTTTCAGTGCTTTAACATATATTTTTGTAGGCTCGATAAGTGCCTCACCAAGAGTCTTTCCAAGCTCATCATAGTAAGTATCAAGAGACTCCTTAGTCATCTCAAATACTTTTCTGACAAGCGAAAAGCCATTGCTGTGAACACCGCTTGAAGCTATACCTATAAGCTTATCGCCATCCTTTATATCTTCTCCGGTTATTAAATCCTTTTTATCAACGACACCTACCGCAAAGCCTGCAAGGTCATACTCATCCTCCGGCATAAGTCCCGGATGTTCAGCGGT
>JAFUEG010000276.1 GCA_017464045.1 Lachnospiraceae bacterium | reverse complement strand
CCGTCCTCTACCTCATCCTCATTATAGTACCAAGTTCCATTGTCAAGGTCGATTGACGCAAGCTGAAAATTAACTCTGTCTCCGGAAAGCTCTTCTGTGGTTCTACCTTCTTCAGTTGTGTCTTCAACCATTCCCTCGGTTGTATCCTCAACTGTCTTACCCTGACTTTCCTTTGTCGAATTCTTTTCCTCTTTGCCACATGCAGCAAGTGAAATTCCCATAACAACCGCAAGACTTATACCTGCAAGTCTTTTAAATCGTTTCATAAATTTTCTCCTTTCGTTTTTTTACTCTTATTTTGCTTCGTTTCTTATCACATTTTATTTGAATAAAATACTCGCCATGAACTCTCCGTTTTCTGTCGGAAATGTATAGTTCTCACTCCAATATTTTCCTTCACCTTTCGATGGCGCGGACTTATCTTCAGATTCTGAAACATCTGACCTTTCAGTTGAAACCTCAGAACTGCTTTTCTCTCCCGAATCCTTATCCTTTCCACAGCCTGCCGCAGACAGGGTCATAATCACCGCCAAACTGACTGCTGCAATTTTTTTCAAATGCTTCTTTACCATGAATTCTCCCTCCTTGTAGGTAATAATCAGTAATTCATTACCCTAACAATATTAGTCGAAGCATGGAGCAAATGAAACACCTTTACGACGAGTGGTAGGAAAAACAGAGATAAACGGTCAATATTAAAAATAATTTTTCATATCACAAAATGTGACAAGGCTCACGTCCCTGTCACATTTACATCAGCCTGTCCTCATCAGTTATCTCTCGTATAACCCGGCAAGGCACACCTGCGGCGACAACCCCTGACGGAATATCTCTCATAACCACACTTCCGGCGCCGATTACCGAACCCTCACCTATGGTTACGCCACCGCATATCGTTACATTTCCGGCTATCCAGCAATTGCTTCCTATGGTTATCGGTTTAGCATACTCTCTATCTGTCATCTGTCCATTTTCCTTACGAAACATATTGCGTTCCTTGTAGCATATCGGGTGCATCGGTGTAAGTATCGAGACATTTGGTCCAAAGAATACGTTATCTCCTATGGTTACAGGTGCACAGTCAAGCACTGTAAGATTAAAATTGGCATAGGTATTCTCACCTATGGCTGTAAATATTCCGTAATCAAACTGTATCGGTCCCTGCAGATAAACACCTTCCTTACGATTAGGAACAAGCTCATCCAATATTTCTTTTCTTTTATCTTCTTCTGTCTCATATGTTTTATTATAATCCTGACTCAAGTTGTGAGCTTTTGTTCTTAATGTTGTCAACTCCTCGTCTGAAGGATCATATAACTTTCCTGCAAGCATTTTCTCTTTTTCTGTCATCTTTTTTTACTCCATATCCTATATATTAAATATATCGCTGTTATTTACATAGTTTTTTGCAGCTAGATACTGTGAAATAAATCATCAAGTACAACTTCCTTTCCTACTATACCCCGATATTTATTATTTTTAATTCCATAGGTTGTAATCATTGTTACCTGTATAGTCTTTCTGCAATTTGTATTATGATTGAATGCCTCTATCTTATTACGTATAGCCATGTCATAATTCTTATCAATCTCAAACTCATTGACTGAAAATTTTATTTCACATAGATTAACAACATGATCCCTTCTATCAATAACCATATCAATCTGTGCACCTTTGCTATCCTCCATATCTGATTGTGAACCCTTTATATACCAAGTAGACGTTTCTGAAAGGACTCCTGATATCCCAAGCTTTTGTTTAATCTCGTTTATATGATCCTTACATAATTGTTCAAATGTTAATCCAGCCCATGCCCTTCGTTTAGGATTATCATTCATATTGCTCCATGCATGCTCATCTTTTCCATAATTATCCTTGATAAATCTGAGATAAAACAATGTATAATAGTCAGACACCTGATATATGGTCTCTTTCTTTTTCTTGTCATAAAAAGGATATTTTCTAAGAAATCCCGAATCAACTAAATCATTCAACATTTTTGTAAGCTTCCCATTTGTTGCAATACCTGTCTTGTCGGAAATTTCTGTTCTTGTAAGTCCACTCTTTTTTTTCTCGATAGTTTCCACTATTTGAATGTATTTTTCGCTATTTGAAAAAAGGGTTTGATATAAATGATTAAATTCATTCCATAATTCCCCTTTTAATTTAAAAAAAAGCCTATCAATATTTACATTGAAATCATATTTTGGATCAAGCAGCCTCAAGTAAAAAGGTATACCCCCCATTATCATGTAACATTGAGCAATATCATATCTTGACCAATATATCTGTCGGCTCTCCAAATATTTTTCCACCTCTGAAAGATTAAAAGGTTTTAAATATATGCTACAGGTTTGTCTATTAAAAAGTCCTCCTTTATTGTTAGCAATTTTTTCAGACATCCATGAAGTTGCGGAGCCACATACAATAAACACTAAATTATCACAAGTACTTCCCCAATCGTTCCAAAACCATTCAAATGCTGATAAAAAACCGGAATTCTTGGTATCCATCCAAGGCATCTCATCAAAAAATACAATTTTTTTATTTTCTTTAGGTAAATTTTCAAGATAGGTCCTAAGTAACCCAAATGCATCTGTCCAATTTTTAGGTACATCATATTGTATACCTGTTTGTCTGGATAACTCATTAGTAAAATTTTTAAGCTGCACTGCTTTAACTTCTTCAAAGATACCGGTAAATCTAAAATCAAATTTTCCTTCAAAAAACCTGTTTATAAGATAAGTCTTACCAACACGGCGTCTTCCATACAATATAACAAGTTGAGCATCTATCTCATTTAGGCATCTTGTTAATCTTTCACATTCTTCTTTTCTGCCTATCAATCTGTTTGTTTCCATGTCAACCTCCTCATAAACTCATTTTTTATAATTTCACAATATCATACATTAAGACACTTTTCAAGTTTAACTCGGTCTAAATCTCAATTTTTTTTAAGATTTAGACCGTTTTCTACTTCAAAAGTGTCTTAATCTTGATTTTTTTGAAGATTAAGACACTTTTAATATTTTTTATCAATTATTTTTACCGGTTGCTCCTCCTCCATATCTTCCTTGCCTCTGCCTCTTTTATCAGATTATCCCGAAATGCAGGATGCGCTATGGATATGATTTTTTCTGCACGCTCCCAGGTGGAAAGTCCCTCGAGATTAACTACTCCGTATTCGGTTGCAAGGAAATATATCTGGCTTCTCGGAGAGGTTATAATATCTCCGTTAAACTGTGGCGTAATTGTGGAGTGTGTCGTACCCTCCTTATCAATGTAGATTGAACTCATGCAGATAAATGCCTTACCTCCGCTTGAAGCTGACGCACCGATCAGGAAATCAAGCTGTCCGCCTGTTCCGCTTATCTGCCTTGCACCGGAGCTTTCCGCCGCAACCTGTCCGTAAAGGTCAACCGATACACAGCTGTTTATAGAAACCATATCATCTATTCTTTCAATTACGCCGGGACGATTTACGTATTCAAGCGGATATGCCATAACTCCCGGATTATCATCCAGCCAGTTATACAAATCCCGTGAGCCCACGGCACAACCGTAAACTCCCTTGCCCCTGTCTATCTTCTTTTTCTTATTGGTCAATTTACCCGACATATAAAGACTAAGAAATGCATCAGAACAAAGCTCCGTATGCATACCGAGATCCTTTAAATCCGAATCGGCTATTATCTCACCCACAGCATTTGGTATACTTCCTATACCAAGCTGAAGTGTCGCTCCATCAACTATATACGGCAGTATATGGGCAGCGATTTTTCTGTCTGTTTCCGTAGGCTCCGCCGCCTGTATATCAGGGAAATTCTCATGCTCTCCCTCAACTATGAAATCCACTTCGGATATATGGATACACTCATCATATCCACCTCTTACCTTCGGAAGATGTTCATTTACCTCAACTATAACTATATCTGCCATACGTGCAATAGGCGCTGCCACTCCCGTATTTACAGAGAAATTAAAATAACCGTGCGCGTCCATAGGCGTTACGCTTACCATAACCACATTGACATGTAAAAAGAATTCATAGTAAGCGGCATTATTATGGAACACCATGGGAATATAATAGCAAAGTCCCTTGTCACAGAGCCTCCTTTCATATGAAGAGCAGTGCCAGCTGTGATATATAAAATGCTCCTGTGTCTCATCACACTCTGCCACCTCAATAGGCCCCGACATAAGATTACCACGCACCTTAACATCCGTCAGCTCATCTCTTCTTTTTGAGAGCGCCCGATCAAGCAAAACCGGCTTACCGAGACAGCTCGTATAATCAATCCAATCTCCGCTTTTAACAACGGAAACCGCCTCCTCCGGCGTACGCAGTTTTGATTTGTATTCTCCCGTAAAATCCTTTAACATATTATCACCCCGATATAAGCTTTCCCCAAATTTATAAACAAATAAACTGCTTTTTTGCAATTATTTCCTAATCTATAATTACCTGCTTAATATACAATAATAATTTTACCATAACTTCATTTTTCTTACCATATTATTTTTCTTTGTAAAAATAATAAAGCT
>JAFUEG010000275.1 GCA_017464045.1 Lachnospiraceae bacterium | reverse complement strand
CTTTATGCGTGCGGCAAGGGTATAGTAAAAAGATACAAACCATTTTTGGATAATATAGGTCTTACCTATACCCAGTACATAACGATGATGGTTATGTGGGAACAAAAAAAGATTAATGTCAAGGATTTAGGAGGCTTTTTATATCTTGATTCGGGTACTTTGACTCCGGTATTAAAAAAGCTTGAGCATATGGGATATGTTACAAGGGAAAGAGATTCCGAGGATGAAAGAGTGCTAAATGTAACGATAACAAAAGCCGGGGAGGATCTAAAGAAAAAGGCAGTAGACGTACCACTCCAGATTGGTTCGTGCATAAGACTTGAGCCGGAGGAGGCAGAGACGTTATATAAGCTTTTGTACAAGCTTCTTGGGGAATTGGAAGAAGAATAAGAAATGAATATAGTCGTAGAATATTTAAGTAATTGTTATCCGACTGTTATGGCTCTTTTGACCATAATAGTTATGGTGGAATTAACTAAACGTAGTGGGATATTTGAGAAGACAGGGCGTATATACATCATGGTGTTACTTACATTTGCTCTGTCTTTGCTTGAATTTGCGGAGATATGGATAGATGAACATAATTTAAATTATAGGCTTTTATTTTATAAGGCCATGCTTATTTACAGTCTCTATCCTATGGTAGCTCTGCTTTTTTATTATTTTACATCTGATGTAAAGCATAAGTTCCTTATATTTATCCCGCAGCTTATTAAGATAATTATTAATGTTCTTGATTTATTTGGCACAAGGCTTATTTATTATTACTATGAGGATCATGGATACGAGGGTGGAACATTTAATTTTCTGCCTTTTGCTGTGGAAATATTCTATGTTGTTTTAATATGTGTCTATTCTGTAAGAATATTAAATGGAAAAAATAAATCCAAGGGTATTATAATGGCATTTTGTATGGCGACAATTATATTTGCACAGTTCCTTACTAATTTTGATATGCCGTCCATATATCTTCCTACGATAATTGCTATCGAGATTTTAGTATATTATTTTTATATTGCGGCTATCCAGTATAATGAAAATAAGGATGCGCTTGTAGAGAGCGAACTTGCACTTGAAAGAAACAGAAATAATCTTTTGCTTGCGCAGATAAAGCCGCATTTTATAAACAGCAATCTTGCGGTTATAAGAAGTCTTTGCTATGAGGAGCCTGAAAAGGCGGTCGAGATGTTGGATCATTTTTCGGGATATCTGCGGGAAAATATACAACAGATAGATGATATGCAGCTGGTATCCTTTGAAAGAGAGATGGAATCGGTAGATAACTTTGTTTATCTTGAAATGCAAAGATTCCCTGATAAAATAGAGGTTATTAAGGACATAAAGGTTAATGATTTTTTTGTTCCGCCTCTTTCGGTTCAGACAATCGTGGAAAATGCGATAAGACACGGTATAAGCATGACAGGTAAAAAAGGAACTGTCCGTATATCGACACTTGCAAAGGACGATAATATCATTGTAAAAATTGAAGATAACGGCAAAGGGTTTGATGTAGACAGCGTAGAATTTGACGGGATAAATCATGTCGGAATTAAAAATGTAGCCAATAGATTAAAAAGGATACTTAACGGAAAAATCAAGGTTGAAAGCGAAGTCGGATACGGAACCATCGTTACATTTTACATACCGAGAGAAAATGTAAGGAAAGAAATATAGCAGATAAAAGGTATTAATTAAGATATCAGGATTGGAGGCAGACATATATGAAATGTTTGATAGCAGATGATGAACCGCTTATATTGAAGGATATCCATAGAACAGCAAAGAAGGTTCTTGGAGAAGATACGGATTTTTTTCTGGCGGAAAATTCTGATGAAGCGCTCGGGATAATAAAGAAAGAAAATGAATCCGGAACCGGAATACAGATAGCATTTCTTGATATAGAGATGCCGTTTATAAACGGACTGGAGGTTGCAAAAAAGATTCAAGAGATAAGTCCGAAAACAAATATAATATTTGTTACGGGACACGGTAAGTATGCGCTTGATGTGCTGGAAATGTATGTGAGCGGTTTTATCATGAAGCCTGTAAATGAAAAGAGCATGAAAAAGGCAATCGAAAACCTTAGATATCCGATACCGACTCTGTCGATAAAATGCTTCGGTCACTTTGAAATCTTCTTCGGAGATACACCTGTTGATTTTAAACGTACACAGTGTAAGGAGATAGTTGCATATCTGGTAGATAAAAAAGGCGCGCTTGTATCCGAGGATGAGCTGCGATTCCTGCTGTGGTCCGAGGAAGAAGATTCAGAAAAGAAAAAACGCTATATACGAAATATTATAAGTGATATAAGATTATCATTTAAAAGCTGCGGAGTGGATGATGTAATTATAAATAACAATAAATCCTTTTATTGTATAAACAAGGATAAGATAAGCTGTGATTACTTTGATTATCTTGATGGAAATAAAGATTTAACCGATGAGGAGAAGGCTTCATATATGGAGCAGTATCCGTGGGCGGAGCTGTAAAATGTGACATAGGCGTGAGCTTTGTCGTAATTGATAATATTTAAAGAAAGATAAGCCAGTTAAAAATTTTAACCCCAAGGGTTAAAATTTTTAACTGGTTTATCTTTTTTTAGTGTGATAATCTACTCATACGATATCCCATCCTTCTGGAATAAATAATAATGTTGCTGCCGTTGTGTGGTAGGGAAAGAGGTGCTTTATGAAAGAAGAAAATCAAAAAGTAAATGTAGTAAGAAACTATAAGGATACAGTTTTTCGTATGCTTTTCAATTCAAGGAAAGAATTGCTTTCACTTTATAATGCCTTAAATAATACAGAATACACTAATGAAAATGAGCTTGAAATTGTTACGCTTGAAAATGCAGTTTATATGACATTTAAAAATGATGTATCCTGCCTGCTTGATATGAATCTTCAGCTGTATGAGCAACAGGCAAGTGTCAATCCTAATACACCACTTCGTTTTCTTATGTATATAACGAGGCAGCTTGAAAAGCTTATTGTCAAAAAGAATCTTTATGGTAGCAAGCTTATAGAACTTCCGAATCCAAGATTATTTGTTTTTTATAATGGAAAAGAGGAACAACCGGAAGTGAAAGAATTAACGCTTTCATCATCATATAAGCAAAAAACAGACGATGTAAATCTTCAGTTAAAGGTATTGCAATTAAATATCAATTCGGGCTATAATTAAGAAGTAAAAAGAAAATGTCCGTCATTATTTCAATACATGCAATTTGTTGATACAGTTAGAAAGTATTCGGAAGAATATCCGCTTGAAGAGGCGGTTCGACAGGCGGTCGATTATTGCATAAAAAATGACATATTGAAGGATTTTTTGCTGGCAAATAAAGCAGAGGTGATTTCGATGAGTATATTTGAATTTGACGAGGAATTATATAAGAAGTCAATTCGTGAAGAGGGTTATGAAGAAGGCTTGGAGAAGGGACGTGCCGAGAGTCAGGCAAAGATAGAACAAAAGGATGCAGAGATAGAGCAATTAAGAAAACTTCTTGCACAAAAGAATAAAGATTGACAGACTGTGAAGACAAATTATCATGGCCTTTTTTAATATAAAAATGTTTATGTTCAATTATTTATAATAATCAATAAAATGCTTCAAGTGCTTCGTTTTGAAACTGTTTTTATATTTTATTACGTATAAGGTATAACGGTAGTACAGTAAAAAAAGAAAGTAAGTGTTGGAAGTGAACTATATTAGTTCACTTCTTTTTTTGTAAAAATTTTTCAAAACGGTTTACATAACTGCAACTTTTGTGGCAGATTTGTGGAAACCGTTTGTTATAATATAGGCTAATTAACTTATATTTACTTGTACAAATACTTGAAGAAATTTTTTATGTTGATAAGAAATATTTTTGAATATCACAAAGGATGGTTATGATTTTGACGGATGGTATAAAGATGAGTCATTTAATGAAAAGTGGAATCCTGATACTGACAAGGTAGCATCAGATATAAAGCTCTTTGCAAAGTGGACTAAGAAGGCGGAGCCAGCGAAGGTTGAAACGCCAAAGGCGGATACACCGAAAGCTCCGGCAACCGGAGATAAGATGAATATGGGTGTAATTATTATGCTTATGAGTGGTTCTGCGTTAGCAGCACTTTATCTTACACTTAGAAAGCGTTTGATGAAATAAGAAAAATGTGGCGGTATACCTAATCCCCATCCGCCACATTAGACTAGGGCAGGCACGTAGTGTGCCTGCCTATTTTTATTGCGATAAATTTGGTGACATGGGGTGAGGCTTGGCATAAAATCCAAGTATTTCGTTACGAAAAATGTTGACATGCCCTTTGCGACGCGTTAACATTTTTTGAGGTGAACTATTCATCTTTTATGTTGCAAATGGAGGTTGACATGACCAAGGTGGATTTGATAACCGGATTTTTAGGCTCCGGTAAGACTACTTTTATAAGAAAATATGTAGAATATCTGCTTGATAAGAAAGAAAATGTCTGCATACTTGAAAATGACTATGGTGCAATCAATGTAGATATGATGCTTCTTGCGGATTTGGAGGAAAAGGGCTGCGGGCTTGAGATGGTGGCGGGCGGCTGTGACTATGACTGCCACAGGAGGAGATTTAAGACCAAGCTTATAACTATGGCTATGCTTGGCTATAACAGAGTGATAATTGAACCCTCAGGCATATTTGATGTGGATGAGTTTTTCGAGATGCTCCCCGAAGAGACGCTGGACAGACTCTATGAGATAGGAAATGTTATAGCGATTGTAAAGGCGGATCTGGAAAATGATATGTCTGTTGAAGCAGATTGCATGCTCGCAAGCCAGCTCGCTGAGGCGGGGATGGTTTTACTAAGCCGGGTTCAGGAGGTCGCACATGAACAGCTTGAAAATACGGTAGAACATATAAATGATGCTTTAAAAAAAGTGAAATGTGACAGAAAATATGCACTTGAAACAGATACATATTCATATGAAACAAGTGATATATATCAATCATACGAGAATTATGATTCAAGAAAAATGAGCGATAAAATAGAAATAAAAAAGCAGGATTTGCTTGCAAAAAACTGGGATGAATTAACAAAGGATGATTACGAACGTATTGAAAATTCCGGATATAAAGCGTATCCGTATGAAAAGAAAATTACTATGGATGATAACAGCTTTGATGCTTTGTTTTTTATGAATCTTGATATGAAACTTGAAGAAATTAAAGCCTCGATTAAAAAACTTTTCATGGATAAAACCGTCGGCAAAATCAGCCGTGTTAAAGGCTTTGCAAAGGATGAAAGCATCTGGTATGAGATTAATGCCACTGAAAAGGAACTTTCCGTCAATAGTATATCCAACGGTCAGGATGTAATTATAGTAATTGGAGAAAATCTTGATAAAAGAGAGATAGACAGATGCTTTTCGGCGAGATTTTCAACGATTAAGACGAGTTAAAGGTTATGAATGTAAGAAGAATCATTTTTATAATTTTATCCTGCATATGGATGATGGTTATATTTTGTTTTTCAGCACGTGATGCGGATGAGTCGGAAAAGGATAGCTACAAGGTTGGACTTACAGTCGGAAAAGTTATTGTTCATGACTTTGAAAAACAAAGTGAAGAAAAGCAGATGGAGTTTGCAAAAAAGATTGATCATCCGGTACGTAAGGCGGCACACGCTACGGAGTATGCCATACTTGGTATGCTTTTAATCGGGGTATTTTATCCTGTTAAAAGGTATTATTGGCTATCATGGTTAGGCTGCATCATATATTCTGTTACAGACGAGTTTCATCAATTATTTGTTCCGGGAAGAAGCGGGCAACCTCTTGATGTGATGATTGACAGCCTGGGTGCTCTTATAGGAACACTGATTATATTTATAATAATTAATCTGATGGATAAAAGAAAGAAGAAAATTAATTAGGAATAATTTGATAATATAAATCCTACAACAAATCAAAATATCAGTTGACAACTAAAAAATAATATGATATTTTTTTCTAAACCGTTGAAGAAGAGTAAGTAGGTTTTACCGCTTTTCTAACAGAGAACTGTGGATGGTGGAATCACAGCAGGAAATGTAATTCCGAATGGACTTCTGAGGGCAAGCTGAAATGAATTTTTCATAGTATGCAAGCCGGGGACGACTCCTCGTTAAAAATGTCAGCATATGTCAGTATGCGTAAAGCGGGTGTTAATTACACCAAGCCGGGTGGCACCGCAGGAAATGAGATTATCCTGTCCCAGCAAAGTTTTCTTTGCTGGGACTTTTTTTGTGAGATAAGCCCTTCAGGCAGATAAACAATTTGCTTACTAAATGCATACTAAACAAACAATTTATATTATATTTGAAAGGAAGGTACAAAACTATGACAAATGAAATCCCTTACAAGATTTATCTTAATGAATCGGAGATGCCGAAGCAGTGGTACAATCTCAGAGCAGATATGGTTAACAAGCCTGCACCGCTTCTTAATCCGGGAACGCATAAGCCGATGACGGCAGAGGAGCTTGCTCCTGTATTTTGTGAGGAGCTTGTTAAGCAGGAGCTTGATGACACCACTCCTTATTTTGACATTCCACAGGAGATACGTGATTTTTATAAGATGTTCAGACCG
>JAFUEG010000274.1 GCA_017464045.1 Lachnospiraceae bacterium | reverse complement strand
CCTTCCTCCTGCTTATCAGTAATTTTTATTCTTCTAATTCCAAATCATCTGATGTATCGTCACTGTCCGGACTACTGTCAAGTACACCTTCTTTAAGATTGCCATTCTCGTCCAGCATATCCTCTGTGATTCCGTTTGGACCACCTATAATCTGAGTATTTATATGTTCTTCATAGGTCTCCGTAAATATATGTGTTCCCTCTTCTTCATTTGCCACATGATAGTAATAGAAATTATGCTCTTCCGGATATAGAACAGCATTTATACATGCCAAGCCCGGATTGCATATCGGGCCTACCGGAAGACCTGAATATTTGTATGTATTATAAGGTGACTCAATTTCCAGATCTTCATAATAAACTCTTGCCTGATCGTACAATCCATCTGTGAGAGGATATAATACGGTCGGACACATTTGAAGCGGCATATCGCTCTTTAAACGGTTATTTATAACACCCGCAATTCTGGCTCTCTCTTCATCAACTCTTGCCTCTCTCTCAACTATCGAAGCCATTGTTACAACCTCAAACGAATTGTATCCCAATTCATCAGCCCTCGCCTGTAAATCAAGTGTATAATAATTATCAAATGTATCAAGCATCCAATTTACTAATGACTTTGCTGTTGTTGATTCATAAATATCATATGTTGCAGGGAAAATATATCCCTGAAGCTTATATTTGACATTAGCCCCTTCAGGAACATCATTCAAATACGGAAATGTCTCAGCCGTAACCGAATTAATCTCATTTAAAAATTCCTGCGCTGTACATATGCCCTGATTTTCACACCTTACAGCAATCTGTTCGATAGTAAATCCCTCCGGCACAACCAGAGTATCAATCTTCTCTTCCACCTCAATTACAGGACTCATAGCTATTATCATATCAAGTGTACTCATGCCTGTATTAAGTGTATATGTACCTTCCTTTATACGATAGTCCGACTCCTGTAATCTTTTTACAAAAGCACCTTCAAACTTTATTAATCCCTTATCTTTTAAGATACCTGCTATGGTTTTTGCCGCAGCACCCGAAGGTATTTCAACTACAACATCCTCACCTACTGTAGATGTTGTTCCCTTGTACTCCTCCTGATATATATCATAATACCCTTTTCCGTAATCATACAAAATATTAAATAATGCCAATACGGCTATTATTAATATTATACCTTTTATAAATTTAACCACTGTTTTCACCTCTTGGTTGCAATCATTAGTTTACATAATTTTTTAAAAAATTACACACTTGACGTAATTTTACATTAACGCTATTATATTAACATCTTTTATATAAAATTTCAAGGAGATGATGAAAATGGATAATCCAATAGTTACAATGACAATGAATAACGGAGATGTAATGAAGTTTGAGCTTTATCCCGATATTGCACCCAATACAGTAAAAAACTTTATTTCTCTCGTCAAAAAGGGGTTTTATGATGGTTTAATCTTCCATAGAGTTATAGAAGGCTTTATGATACAAGGCGGTGATCCTGAAGGAAACGGAACAGGCGGTCCCGGATATTCCATAAAGGGTGAATTTTCCGACAATGGTTTTGCCAATGATTTAAAACATGAACCGGGAGTTTTGTCTATGGCAAGATCTATGATGCCGGATTCGGCAGGTTCACAATTTTTCATAATGCATAAGACCTCTCCGCATCTTGATGGTTCTTATGCTGCATTCGGAAAAATCACAGAGGGCTTAGACGTAGTTAATAAGATAGCGACTGTTCCAACAGGTTGGGCTGATAAGCCGCTTGAGGATCAAATAATAAAGTCTGTTACAGTAGACACTCAAGGTGTTGAATACGACGAACCTGAAACGATTTAGATGATAAAAGGGTGCTTTTCGGCACCCTTTTTTATTCTTCAATTTCTTCATTATCGGCTTCTGATTCTTCCACCGTATGTTCTTCATTTTCATCAGTATCTGTTTCTTCATCTTCATCATTTATTTCAATATATTTTTTCATACATCGGTATAAACTTGAACCAAACCAATAACCCATAGCTCCAAAACCTGCAGCAACAAAGAAAATTATCGTCAACGGCACCGCATATATCACTGATGAAGAAAGCAATAAAACAATTATTATCAGTAACCCCGCCGGAATATTTTTTAACGCTAACGAAAAAGCATTCTTCAACTGCACTCTAATCGGGTTATCGAATTTTGCCTGTAAAGGAAAAACAAAAATAAATATCATGGTTACTAATAATAAAACCAAAATATTTACAAATATCATAATTGCTCCCATCTTAGATTGAGCATTATGCCATACATACATTCCATAGATAAAATCAAATCCCGATATAAAATAAACTACTAAAAACATCAAAAAAATCAAAGTAGATTGTTTGAAGTTGGACTTAAAACTTTTAAAAAAATTCCTTACTACATGCCTATCCTTATCTGTCATATCTTTTATAGCGGCATAATAAAGTGCCGTGAGTGCCGGACCTATCGTAATTACAGGTAAGCAACAGACAGAAAAGATAATCGAAAGAGCAATTGCATCCACTACTCTGTTTAGGATTCTCTTATATATTAGTTTTTCATCAAAAGGCTCTGCCATTTATTCTACTCCGTTTCATAATTTAATACTTAAACATACTATCATTATTTTATCTTATTTTCAAGAATAATAAGCAAGAGTTTCTGCTATCTGATTGCATCATAAAATCTTCACAAGAAAACTCTTTTATAATCCGAAATATTGTGGTATATTTTAATTTATATTTTGTCACATTATAAAAATATAAAGTTAAATAAATATTATTTATCAGGAGGTTTGATATGAAAAAGCCATTTGTAACCAAAGAACAGATTGAAGAAATTGTTAAGACTTACCCTACCCCTTTTCATATATATGATGAAAAAGGAATACGGGAAAATGCTCGAAAATTAAAGCAGGCTTTTTCATGGAATAAGGGCTACAAAGAATATTTTGCAGTTAAGGCAACTCCTACCCCTGCCATACTTAGGATTCTTAAAGATGAAGGCTGCGGCACTGACTGTTCATCTTACACGGAATTACTTATGTCCGAGAAAATCGGAGTTACGGGACACGACATAATGTTCTCCGCCAACGACACACCTGCCGAAGATATAGAACTTGCTGCAAAGCTTGGTGCAATAATCAATTTAGATGATTATACGCATATTGACTTTGTGGATGAAATATGTGGTATACCGGAGACGATATGCTGCAGATATAATCCGGGCGGAACTTTCTCTATATCCAATACCATTATGGACAATCCGGGAGACGCCAAATACGGCATGACCAAAGAGCAACTTTTTAAGGCTTATACAAGACTCAAAGACATGGGTGCAAAAAGATTCGGAGTTCATGCATTTTTAGCGAGCAATACAGTCACAAACGAGTATTACCCAAAGCTTGCTAAGATATTATTTGAACTTGCAGTTGAAATTAAGGAAAAAACCGGTATTTCACTATCCTTTATCAACCTTTCAGGAGGTGTCGGAATCCCATATACTCCTGACAAAGAGCCAAATGACATACTCGCCATAGGAGAAGGCGTACATAAGGCATTTGATGAAGTATTGGTACCCGCAGGACTCGGAGATATAAGTATATTTACCGAGCTTGGAAGATTTATGCTCGCACCTTACGGACATCTGGTTACCAAAGCAATACACGAGAAACATATCCATAAGGAATACATTGGCGTCGAT